>NZ_JBSGUP010000056.1:4673-23781 GCF_053607985.1 Streptomyces sp. NPDC055078 | reverse complement strand
CGAAAGGTCGCGGCGATCAGTAGCCAGGGGTCTACCTGCTGACCTGATGAACAATCAAGGGGTGTTTCATACGAAATAGGTTGGGCCCTGTCTCAGGCGTCTCGACCGACCCGGTTCCGGACACCTGCGGAGGTCTGCCCGGCCGGGTCATTCCTCCCGTTCCGGCCGCATTCCGAAACCCACCCAGCTTCTGTCCGACGCCGTTGTCCAGTGCCCTGTCCCGTTCCCTCGTTCAGCCGCGCGGCCCGCGCCCGCCGCCGTGCTCCAGCGGCCGGGAGGTCCCGTCCGGCCTCCCCGATAGGCTGGGGACATGCGTGATCTCGGCGTGGGCTTCGGCTATCTGATGAAGGGCCAGCGCTGGGTCGGCGCCCACGGCCGGTGGTTCGGTTTCGGGCTGCTGCCCGGACTGCTGACGCTGCTGCTGTACGCGGGCGCGCTGGTCGGTCTCATCCAGGGCGCGGACGGTCTGGTCGGCTGGGCGACCCCGTTCGCCGACGACTGGTCCTCGCCCTGGCCCGGACTCCTGCGCGGGGCGCTGACCGCGCTGCTGTTCGTCCTCGGCCTGTTCCTCGCCGTCATCACCTTCACGGCCGTCACCCTGCTGGTCGGCCAGCCCTTCTACGAGTCGCTGTCCGAGCAGGTCGACCGCGACGAGGGCGGCGACGTACCGGAATCCGGGCTGCCGCTCTGGCGCGAACTGTGGATCTCCGCCCGTGACTCACTGCGGGTCGTCCTGCGGGTCGTGGTGTACGGAATCCTGCTCTTCGCGTTCGGGTTCGTCCCGGTCATCGGCCAGACCGTGGTCCCGGTCGTCGGTTTCTGTGTCACCGGCTTCTTCCTCGCCGAGGAGCTGACCGCCGTCGCCCTCCAGCGGCGCGGTGTCGAGCTGCGGGAGCGGCTCGTACTGCTGAAGGGCCGCCGGATGATGACCCTCGGCTTCGGTGTGCCGCTCGCGCTGGCGTTCCTGGTCCCGTTCGTCGCGGTGTTCCTGATGCCGGGCGCGGTGGCGGGCGCGACCCTGATGGTCCGGGACATCGCCCCGGCCCCCGCACCGAAGCCGGCCGGTGCCGCGCGCCCCGCCGGTCCGCCGCCCGAGGTGTCGCGCCTCCGCAAGGACTGACGGGCCGTGCAGCGCGGCTTCCGTACCCGGGGCCGGACCCGGGGCCGGGCCCGGCCCCGGACCCATCCCGGGCCCGTACCCGAAACCCGCACTCGCCCCCGGGCCCGGCGGTGGCTCAGTCCGACGCGTCGCTGGCCGACACCCGGATGATCTCCCGCACCTGCGCGACGATGTCCAGCCGGTTCCGTACGAACACCGGGTCGGTGATCTCCGTCGTGTTGCCCGTGCCGAACTCCAGCACCGGGGTGTGCACATGCCCGCCCGGGACCGTCAGGCCCAGCCGGTCCCGCAGCAGCGTCGCCCGGTACGCGATCTCGTTCGACAGATAGTCGCCGCCACCGCCCGCACGGGCGGTCGAACCGGGCGTGGGGCCGCCGGGGGAGACGACCGGAGCGGTGCCGCCCGCCGGGATCTGAGTCACCGTCGTGTTGTCGTAGACCGGGAAGCGGCCCGTGTCCGCCGCCAGGATCGCCGCGTACGGCAGCGTCGACGAGGTCCACTGCGGCTGCGACGCCGGATCGCTCACCGGTACGGTCTCCCGGCGCGAGACCCGTTCATTGTCCGGGAACCCACCCCGCCACGCCCCGTTCGTCCGCTCGATGTCCACCCGGCCCGCCCGGCCCTGACTGACCGTGGTGAACAGATCCGCCTTCGGCAGTTTCGCCCGCAGCGTCCGCTCCACCGTGCCGTCCGCGAAGTCCCGCCAGCGCACCGGGAAGACCGCGGTCTCGATCCTGGCCGGACCGTCCGCCGTACGGATCAGGGTCCCGTCCAGGGCCAGTGCCGCCGCCCCGGACGGATTGCTGATCCGGATGTCCCGGTCCAGGGTGAACGGGTCGAAACCGGTCATCACCACCCGCTTGACGCCTCGGTCCGCCCCCGGCAGGTCCAGTGAGTCCTGCCCGCGTGAGGAGCGCTCCAGCCGGTCGAGGAGCCGGGCCCGCTGGCTGTCCGTCACAGCGAATCCCGGCTGCCACTGGCGCAGCTCCCGTGTCATGGCCAGCCGTGCCCAGTACAGCGGCCGGTCGTCGTCCCGGCTCAGATCCCCCCGCGCGGGCCCGCGCCCCTGCGCCCGGTCCACCGCGCGGTCCCAGAGCGACGAGCCATGGCGCCCGACGGCCCGCGCGGCCTGCCGGTAGGACCGGGCACCGTCCAGCGCGCCGGCGAACCGGGGCGCCACGGTGTGGAACCCGCCGCGCCGCAGAATCTCCCGGGGCACGGCCCCGTCGAGCCGGGCCTCCTCCACGGTGACCGCGGGCGCGGCCGCGGGTGCGGGTGCGGCCGCGGCTGCCGGGCCCGGGGCCGGTGCCGCCGCCCGGGCGGGCAGCGGGGCGGCGAGCGTGAGAGCCGCGGCCAACACGGCGGTGACCACGGTCGCGCGGGCGTGTATCGGGGACGCCGTGGACGCCGGGGACATCGGCGACACCGGAGAAATCGGGGACACGGAGGAATCCTTCCGTCGGGGTGGCGGAAGTATCACCAGGCGATCACTGCCCTGGCTACCCTGGCCATTTCGGCCAGTGCCCATGACGCAAGCGGCGATCGGGGTGACGATCCGGACGGGGGCCGGGGCGGCGACCGGGACGACGAGTACCGGGGCGCCGACCGGAGGGACGCCCGGGACGGCGCGCCGAACCGGCGGACGACCGGGACGGGGGCTCAGGCCGGGGGTTCGCTCGCCGTGATGTTGCGGTACGCGATCTCCGCCAGTGCCCCCTGGCCGTCCTTGCTCGGATGGAACCAGTCCCAGCGGCTCAGCAGATCCTCGCTGAAGCGGTAGTCGAACACCGCCCCGCCGTCGTACCGGCAGCGTGCGTCCTTCCCGCAGACGTCCTTCAGTACGGCGTTGTACGCCACCACCCGGTCGTGCACCATGTCCCGCCGCTGGTTCGCCTTGGCGCTGAGATCCTTCGCGTCGCCCAGCATGGTGGTGCAGATGCCCAGATTCCAGATCGACCGGCCCAGCGGATTGTCCCGCCCGGTCGCCCACAGCCGCTTCAGATCCGGCACGCTGGACACATACACCTGGGTCCTGGGGGCCGTACGCCGCAACTCCCGCAGCGCACCCTCGAACGATGCCCGGAAGTCCGCGACCGGTGTCATCTGGTCCGTCGAGTCCGCGCAGGCGTCGTTCGCACCGACCATCACGGTGACCAGTTCGGGTTTGCGGGCCGCGGCCTTGGCCATCTGCCCGGGGAGGTCGTCGGCATCGGCGCCCGTACGCGCGTAGTTCCAGGCCCGTTCGGCGATCACGGCGGGCTCGCCGATCAGCCGCAGCGCCAGGCTGCGTACGGTCGCGTCCGTCCCGGTGGCCCAGGAGACCTCGGGGCAGTCCGAGAGGACCACACAGGCGTCGAAACCCCGGGTGATGGAGTCGCCCACGGCGGCGATGGAACCCGGGCTGCGGTCCCAGACCGGCGCCGCGGCGCGCTTCTTCGCCGGCGCGCCCTGCGTCTGCGGACCGGACGATGTGTCACATCCTGTGAGCACACCGGCGGTAACGACAGCGGTCGCGGTGAGGGCCGTGGTCGTCAGCCCCCGTCGCGACCGGGTGGATTTATGGCTTTCGCGCCGCTCGCGCATCCCCGTTCCCCTCCGTATTCGCCTGCCCCCGAGGTCCTGCCGAGTGAAAGCTTGGTGCGTACGGCTCCTGGACCGAGGTTACGTCACCCGGCAGGTGCCTACGCACGGTAGCTTTTCCCCGTCGCCCCAGAGGCGCCGAGCCATCGGCTCCGGTAAGTTACATCGCGTCACATACTGTCCCTTTTGTGGAGATTAACTCCCGATGCTGTTTACTGAGGGCCGCTGGGAAGGCGATCCTCGTCCCACACTGGAGGTTCCGGTGACGACACGTGGCGTTCTGTACGTTCACTCCGCACCCCGCGCACTGTGCCCGCACGTCGAATGGGCGATCGCGGGTGTGCTCGGGGTACGGGTCCAGCTCGACTGGGTCCGTCAGCCCGCGTCCCCGGGCACCTGGAGAGCGGAGTTCTCCTGGCGCGGTGAGGCGGGCACCGCGTCCAAACTCGCCTCGGCGCTGCGCGGGTGGCATCTGCTCCGCTTCGAGGTCACGGCCGAGCCGTGCGCCACGGCGGAGGGTGAGCGCTACAGCGCGACCCCGGAGCTGGGGATCTTTCACGCGGTCACCGGGATGCACGGCGACATCCTGATCCCTGAGGACCGGCTGCGGGCGGCGCTGCTGAGGTCCGCGCAGGGCGAGGCCGGGCTGGACGCCGAGATCGAGAAGCTCCTCGGGAAACCCTGGGACGACGAGCTGGAGCCCTTCCGCCACGCGGGCGAGGGCGCCCCGGTCCGCTGGCTCCACCAGGTGGTCTGACCCCCTGCCCTGGGACCCCCTGCCCTGGGACCCCCTGCCCTGGTACCTCTGCCCTGGGAGGGCTGCCCCCAGCGGGGCTGAATCCGCCCGAATGCACGCACCCGGGTGCGCAACTCCAGCCCGTCCGGCGATTGAGGACACGCCCGCAGGGCGTGCGCGGCAGCCGACGCACCGCACCGCACCGCGTGGGCCGGGCGTGAAACTCGGTGGCCCGGCATGGGCAGGGCCCGCACCGACACCGGGTGCGGGCCCTTGAGGCTGAGGCGGCGCGGGTCAGACCGGCGGGTCAGACCGTGCGGAAGGCCAGCACCACGTTGTGGCCGCCGAAACCGAACGAGTTGTTGATCGCCGCGATGGTGCCCTCCGGCAGCGGACGCGGCTCGCCGCGCACGATGTCGGCGTCGACCTCCGCGTCCAGGTCATCGACGTTGATCGTCGGCGGGGCGATGCGGTGGTACAGCGCCAGCACCGTGGCGACCGTCTCGATCCCGCCCGCGCCACCGAGCAGATGACCCGTCATCGACTTCGTCGCGGAGACCGCGACATGGTCGAGGTCGTCGCCGAGGACCTGCCGCAGCGCCTTCACCTCGGCCACATCGCCCAGCGGCGTCGAGGTCGCGTGCGCGTTGAGGTGGACCACCTCCGCGGGCTTGAGGTCGGTCGACTCCAGCAGATTGCGCATCGCCGCCGCGATCCCGCGACCCGTCGGCTCGGGCTGCGCGATGTGATGGCTGTCGGCGGACAGGCCCTGGCCGAGCACCTCGCAGTAGACCCTCGCGCCGCGCCGGGACGCGTGCTCGGCGGACTCCAGGACGACAACGCCCGCGCCCTCGCCGAGGACGAAACCGTCCCGTGCCGTGTCGTAGGGGCGCGACGCCTTCTCGGGCTCGTCGTTGTTCTTCGACATGGCCATCATGTTGGCGAAGGCGGCCACCGGCAGCGGATGGATCGCCGCCTCCGTACCACCGGCGATCACCACATCGGCGCGGCCGTTGCGGATCATCTCGACGGCGTAGCCGATCGCCTCGGCGCCGGAGGCGCAGGCGGAGACCATGGCGTGCACGCCGGCCTGGGCGTTCACCTCAAGGCCGACATTGGCCGAGGGGCCGTTCGGCATGAGCATGGGCACGGTGTGCGGGGAGACCCGGCGCGCGCCCTTCTCCTTGAGTACGTCGAACTGGTCGAGCAGGGTCGTCACCCCGCCGATGCCCGAGGCGATCACCGCGCCCAGCCGGGTCGGCGTGATCTTCTCGTCCTCACCGGCCGGACCGGTGTAGCCCGCGTCCGCCCACGCCTCTCTGGCCGCGATCAGCGCGAACTGCGCCGAGCGGTCCAGCTTCCGGGCCAGCGGACGGGGCAGCACCTCACCCGGGTCGACCGCCGCGAGCGCGGCGATCCGGACCGGGAGGTCGGCGAAGCGCTCGTCCGCGAGGAGCTTCGCTCCGGAGCGTCCGGCGAGCAGACCCTCCCAGGTCGATGCGCTGTCGCCACCCAACGGTGTGGTTGCGCCGATACCGGTGACGACCACGGTGCGATTGGTCGAGCTCACAGGAATTCTTTCTCCACGTGTAGAGGGTGCTGAATGTTCACGACGCCACCGTCGGGTGGCGACAAGCGCGCCTTGAGAATCAGGCCGGTGACTCGGCGACTTACTTGGCGACCTGGTGCTTCGCGATGTAGTCAGCCGCGTCACCGACGGTCTTCAGGTTCTTGACGTCGTCGTCGGGGATCTTGACGTCGAAGCGCTCTTCGGCGGCGACGACGACCTCGACCATGGACAGCGAGTCGACGTCCAGGTCGTCGGTGAAGGACTTGTCCAGCTGGACGTCCTCGACCGGGATACCGGCGATCTCGTTGACGATCTCCGCGAGACCGGAAACGATCTCTTCCTGCGTGGCGGCCATGTGGCGCTCCTTCGATTCTGTGATCAGAGAGGGTGTGGCGTCCGGAAGGTCCGGCAGCCAGTCCTGGAACCGGCCCGGAATCCGGTCGGGGAACCGGCCCGGACGATCCGGTTGCCTAGGGGAGGGTAACGACCGTTGCTGCGTAGACGAGACCCGCCCCGAAACCGATGACGAGCGCCGTGTCGCCGCTCTTGGCCTGCCCGGTCGCCAGAAGCCGCTCCATGGCGAGCGGGATCGAGGCGGCCGAGGTGTTGCCGGTGGTCTCCACATCACGGGCGACCGTGACGTGTTCCGGCAGTTTCAGAGTCTTCACCATCGAGTCGATGATCCGCATATTCGCCTGGTGCGGGATGAAGACATCCAGGTCGTCCGGGCTGATCCCGGCCGCGTCCAGCGCCTGCTGGGCGACCTTCGCCATCTCGAACACGGCCCAGCGGAAGACCGCCTGACCCTCCTGCGTAATGGCGGGAAACCGCTCCACGGGGCCGTTGCGGAAGTCCGACCAGGGCACGGTCTGGGTGATGGTGTCGGACTTGTCGCCCTCGGAGCCCCAGACCGTGGGGCCGATCATCGGCTCCTTGGCGGGGCCCACGACGACCGCGCCCGCGCCGTCGCCGAACAGGAACGCCGTCGCCCGGTCCTCCAGATCGGTCAGATCGCTGAGCCGTTCCACGCCGATGACCAGGACGTACTCTGCCGAACCCTCGACGATCATGCCCTTGGCGACGGTGAGTCCGTAGCCGAAGCCCGCGCATCCCGCCGAGATGTCGAAGGCCGCGGGCTTGATCGCGCCGATCCGGTCCGCGATCTCGGTGGCGACCGCCGGAGTCTGCTTGAAGTGCGACACCGTGGACACGACCACACCGTCGATCTGCTGCGGAGTGATCCCCGCGTCGGCGATCGCCTTGCCCGCCGCCTCCACGGACATCGCGCTCACGGTCTCCTCGTCGGAGGCCCAGTGGCGGGTGGCGATGCCCGAGCGGGAGCGGATCCATTCGTCGGACGAGTCGATCGTCTCAAGGATCACCTCGTTCGGCACCACCCGCACCGGCCGGTAGCCGCCGACACCCATGATGCGGGCGTAAGGGGCGCCCTTGCTCGGCTTGATCTTCGCCATCTCTACGGCTCTCCTTGTCCGGCTGGGGTCCAGCGTCAGGCTGCTGCGTGCTCGGCGACGAGGGTCCGGGCGGCATCGAGGTCGTCGGGCGTCTTGAGCGCGAGGGTCCGCACACCCGGGAGGGCGCGCTTGGCGAGACCGACGAGGGTGCCCCCGGGGCACACCTCGATCAGCGCGGTGACCCCGCGCGCGGCGAAGGTCTCCATGCACAGGTCCCAGCGGACCGGGTTGGCCACCTGGCCGACCAGCCGGGACACGACCTCGCCACCGGAAGCGACGACCGCGCCGTCCCGGTTCGAGACATAGGGCAGTACGGGGTCGGCGACCGACAGCTTCGCCGCCGCGTCCTCCAGGACCGCAACGGCGGGCGCCATATGGCGCGTATGGAACGCCCCGGCCACCTTCAGCGCGATGACCCGCGCCTTCTCCGGCTTGTCCGCCGCGAGCGCGGCGAGCTGGGCGGCGGTGCCGGCGGCGACGATCTGGCCCGCGCCGTTCACATTGGCCGCGGTCAGCCCGAGCCCTTCGAGATGGGCCACGACCCCCTCGGGGTCCCCGCCGAGAACGGCCGCCATACCGGTCTCGGTGACGGCGGCGGCCTCGGCCATCGCCAGCCCCCGGGTGCGGACGAAGCCGAGCGCGGCGGTGTCGTCCACGACACCCGCGAACGCGGCGGCGGTGATCTCGCCGACGCTGTGACCGGCGACGGCGCCCGGCGCGATGCCGTCGATGTCACCGATGCCGACGGTGTCGCCGAGCGCGGACGCGGACAGCAGCCCGGCGGCCACCAGCAGCGGCTGGGCCACCGCGGTGTCGCGGATCTCGTCCGCGTCGGCCTTGGTGCCGTAGTGCGCGAGATCGAGGCCGATGGCCTCGGACCAGGCCGCGATGCGGTCACCGGCACCGGGCAGATCGAGCCAGGGAGTCAGGAAGCCGGGCGTCTGAGCGCCTTGGCCTGGAGCGACGAGTACGAGCACTCTCACACTCTCTCTTGTCTACGGCCCGGTACGCCCGTGGGGACAGGGACGAAGAACCGTCAGGGTAATTGTTGGTGTCCCACAAAAGTCTAGGACTGTGGATCTCCGTCGGCCAAGCGCCCGAGGATGAGGGCGATTCGCAGCGTAAAGGCGGAGCGGACATCGGAGGGTGACCATCCGGTGACGTCTGTCACACGTCGCAGCCGGTAGCGCACGGTGTTGGGGTGAACAAACAGCATCCGCGCCGCGCCTTCCAGACTGCTTGCCTGTTCCAGATACACACTGAGCGTTTCCAGGAGCGCCGATCCGGCCTCCTCCAGTGGTCTGTAGATCTCCTCCACCAATTGGTCCCGCGCGGCAGGGTCGGCGGCGATCGCGCGCTCCGGCAGCAGATCGTCCGCCAGAACCGGGCGCGGCGCGTCCTGCCAGGCCGAACACGCCTTGAGCCCGGCCGCGGCGGCCTGCGCCGACCTGGTGGCGGCGAGCAGATCGGGGACCACGGGACCGGCGACCACCGGCCCCGCCGCATAGGGCCCGATCAGGGCCTTGGCGACCTGGAGCGGATTGTCGCTGCCGCCCGCGATCACGACCAGCCGGTTCCCGAGCACCCCGGTGAGCACCTGGAGCTTGGCGTGCCGGGCGGCCCGGCGGATCGCCTCGACGGTCAGCTCGCTGTCGCCGTCGGGCGCGGTGCCGAGGATGACACAGACATGGTCGGGCGAGTTCCAGCCGAGCGCGGCGGCCCGGGAGACGGCGCCCTCGTCGGCCTCGCCGGACAGCACCGCGTTGACCACCAGCGACTCCAGCCGGGCGTCCCAGGCGCCACGGGCCTCGGCGGCCTGCGCGTACACCTGGGCGGTCGCGAAGGCGATCTCCCGCGCGTAGACGAGCAGCGCCTCCCGGAGCACCGACTCGTCGCCCGGCGCGGCGACCTCCTCGATCGCCGCCTCCATGACCTCGATGGTCGTACGGACCATCTCCACGGTCTGCCGCAGGGTGATCGCCCGGGTCAGCTCGCGCGGGGCGGTGCCGAAGACATCGGTCGAGATGGCCTGAGGGGTCTCCGGATGCCGGAACCACTCGGTGAACGCGGCGATTCCGGCCTGGGCGACCAGACCGATCCACGACCGGTTCTCCGGGGGCATCGCCCGGTACCAGGGGAGCGACTCGTCCATACGCGCGATGGCATTCGCGGCGAGCCGGCCGGATGACTTCTCCAGTCTGCGCAGGGTCGCGGGGTGAGGGTGGGCGTCGTTCGCGGAAGGTTCGGGCACGGGACAAGAGTGCCTCATCAGGACGCCGGCGCAGCGTGCCGGGGTTCAACCGCCCACGACGCCGCCCCAGTGGCGGAGGCCGGCGAAGTCCCCCGTGGCGGACGCTACGGTGGGTGAGTGATCGACGTACGGCGCTCGGCCGACCGCTATCGAGGGGGCGAACCCGGCTCGGGGATCGACACCCGGCACGCCTTCTCCTTCGGATCGCACTACGACCCGGACAATGTCCGCTTCGGTGCGCTCATCGCCTGCAACGAGGAACGTCTCGCGCCGGGCGCGGGCTTCGCCGAGCATCCGCACAGCCACACCGAGATCGTCACCTGGGTCGTCGAGGGCGAACTGACCCACCGTGACTCGGCGGGCCACACCACCGTCGTACGGCCCGGGGACCTCCAGCGGCTCAGTTCGGCGGGCGGCGTGCGCCACCAGGAGCGCAACGAAGCGGATGTGCCCCTGGTCTTCGTCCAGATGTGGCTGGCACCGCTGTCGCCCGGCGGGGACCCCTCGTACGAGATCGTGCGCGGGGCCGCGGGCCCGGCACCGTACGCGCTGCCGGGGGCGGGCGCCCTGCTCCACGCCCGCACGCTCGGTGCCGGAGAGCGGGTGGCGGTCCCGGGGGCGCCCGCGGTCTATCTCCATGTGGTGCGCGGGAGGGTGCGGCTGGCGGACGGGGTCCGGGGCGCGGACGCGGAACTGGGGCCGGGGGACGCGGCGCGGATCACGGGCGGCGAAGGGCTGGAACTGAGCGCGCTGGCCGCACCGACCGCACCGACCGCACCGGGCGTGGCCGACCCGGCCGAGGTGCTCATCTGGGAGATGCGGGGCTGATCCCGGCCGTTCGCTTCCACGAGCCCCTGTCCTGCGCGGATCCCTGTCCTGCGCGGATCCCTGTCCTGCGCGGACCCCTGTCCTGCACGGATCCCTGTCTTACGAGGGCCCCTGTCCTACGAGTGCCCCTGGCCTTGTGCGGACCCCTGGCCCTGTGCGTCTCAGGCGGATGCCCGCAGTTCGGCGAGGACCGCGTCCGTGAAGGGCGGCCACGCCTCGATCGCCCAGGGCCCGAACGGCCGGTCACCGAGCACCGCGCAGGCCGCGCCCGCGTCCGGGTCGACCCACAGGAAGGTCCCCGACTGGCCGAAGTGGCCGAAGGTGCGCGGCGAGGACGAACTCCCCGTCCAGTGCGGCGACTTGCCGTCGCGGATCTCGAAGCCGAGGCCCCAGTCGTTCGGCCGCTGCCGGCCGTAGCCGGGGAGCAGTCCGTCCAGGCCGGGGTGGACGACCGTCATCGCCGCGAGGACGGTACGGGCGTCGAGCAGCCGAGGCGACTGCAACTCGGCGGCGAACCGGACCAGATCCTCGACCGTCGAGACGCCGTCCTTCGCGGGGGAGCCCTCCAGCGTGGTGGCCGCCATGCCCAGCGGCTCCAGCACCGCCTGGCGCAGATAGGACCCGAACGGGATGTCCGTCGCCTTCGCCACATGGTCCGCGAGCACCTCGAAGCCCGCGTTGGAGTAGATCCGCCGGGTGCCCGCGGGAGCGGTCACCCGGTGCTCGTCGAAGGCCAGACCCGAGGTGTGCGCGAGCAGATGGCGGACCGTGGAGCCCTCGGGCCCGGCCGGTTCGTCGAGTTCGACCGCACCTTCCTCATGGGCGACGAGGACCGCGTACGCCGCGAGCGGCTTGGTGACCGACGCGAGCGGGAAGCGCTGCCCGAGGGGGCCGTGGGAACCGGCGACGGTCCCGTCGGCTCGTACGACGGCCGCCGCCGCGGTCGGCACGGGCCAGTTCTCGATCATCGCCAGGCTCTGCATGCCCCCGAGCCTACGGGCCCGCCCCGGGAAGGACCCGCCGCACCCCCGGGATGGACCCGCCGGACCCCCGGGACGCCGCACCCGCGCCGGGCGCACCCCCACGCCGCCGACCCCGTGTTCCGTGTTCAGGCGAACCGCCACCCGCACCGGTCAGGCCAGGCCCAGCGCGAACACCGCGAACCCCGCCGCGAGCAGTCCGGCGACCGCGCGCCGCGCCCCGGCCGCACGGGTGCCGGCCTTCCAGGGGGACTCGAAGCCGCGGGCGTACCGCGCGATGAGGACGAGGAGACCGGCGAAGACCGGCAGCCACAGCACCCGGGCCGCGATCCAGCCCAGGGTGTCGGGGGCGGACGTCAGCCCCGGGACCGTACCGAGGAAGGAGCCGGGGACCGCCGCCGCCAGCATCGCCGTCTGGTGCCAGCACAGGATCGTCATCGCGGCGAGGTTGATGACGACGACCGGGGCCCACAGCGCGGGTCGCGCCAGCAGTTTCGCGATCCGGTCGCGCAGCAGGATCGCCGCGCCGCTCTGGGCGGCGGCCAGTGCGAGGACCAGCAGCGACGGCGGGTGGGAGTTGGTACGCGCCTCACCGGGGACGCCGACCATCGACGCCGGGTAGTGGAAGACCAGCAGCAGTACGGCGAACAGCGCCGCACCGCCGATGAGCAGGGCCCGGGCGTGCCGCCTGGTGATCCGGCCCTCGCCCCAGCTCACCCCGAGCTGGTAGGCGAACAGCCAGCCGGGGAGGATGTTCAGCATGCTCAGCCACGACGGCATGACGTCGGCGGCCGGGCCGTAGCGCAGCACGTCGACCACCGCGACGGACAGCAGCAGGGGCGCGGCGGCCCAGGGGCCGAGCCTGCGGGCGGCGCGTACGCAGTACGGGGTCAGCGCGGTCACCACGGCGTAGACGCCCACGAACCACAGCGGCTGGACGACCAGCGTCGACCCGGTGCGCAGGGTGGTGCCGGGCACCCCGAGCGCGTACAGCACGGGAATCATCGCCGCCCAGACGGCGGTGACACCCAGCACGGGCCGGCCGAGCCGGGCGAGGCGCTGCCGCAGCCACTGGGCCGTGGAGCCTTCGTGGCGGCGGTACGAGAGCGCCGAGGCGAAGCCGCCGACCAGGAAGAAGATGCCGAGCATCTGGAGCACCCAGCTCAGGGGCGCGAAGAAGCCGAAGGCGGAGAGCGGGCTGGCGTTGCGGAGCGCGCCGTCGTCCCCGAGGTCGAAGCCGCCGAGGAGCCAGTGCCCGAGGGGCACGGCGAGCAGGGCGACCGCGCGCAGACCGTCGATGGCGCGGTCGCGGTGGGCGGGGGTGCGGGCCTCGATCTTCTCGGCGGTCTTCTCGATGGTCGCGGCGAGCTTCATCGGGCGTCTCCTCGGGCGATGGCGGCGAAGGTCTGGAGGGAGTCGGTGCCGGGGGCGAAGTAGCCGGTGTGGCCCTCGGCGCGCTCGGTGGGGACCCGGCGGGCGCCGAAGCCGGGGCCGGCGGGGTCCGCGCCGTGACCGAGCCCGAGGAACTCGGTGTTGGGGATCTTGGAGATCCAGTCGGATTCGTCCTTGGCGGCCCACAGCCGGGCGTCGGTGTTCAGCTCGCGCGCGGAGCCCGCGCGCATACCGGGGGAGCCGAGGACGACGAGGTCCGAGGCGTTGACCTCGGCGGCGGCCAGACCGCAGACGACCGATCCGTAGCTGTGGCAGAACAGGCTCGGGCGGGGGGCCTTGACGGCCTTCAGCCCCTCGGTGAACCGGGCCAGCCGTACGGCTCCGGCCTCGGCGAGGCCGCCGGTGGCGGCGTCCAGGCCGACGCCGACGGGGGTGGTGTAACCGGTCCACGCGATCACGGCCGTGGTGGGTCCGGTGGCCGCGCGCAGGGACTTCGCCATTCCGGCGGGGGTGCCGTACGGGTCGTTCTCCCGGTCGAAGGTCCCGGCGTCGATATCGGCACCGGGCACGATCACGGACACCCGGCGGGCGCCCTCCAGATCCCCGTACACCTCGGCGATCTGCCCCCGGCCGCGCGGGTCGAAGGCGAGGATGCGCCGGCCGGGGTCGCCCAGCCGCGCGAACGGTGTCCCCTGTACGGCGAGGGAGTTGGCCCGGTAGCGCAGCGCGACGGGGACGCCGTCGAGGTTGCCGACGACGAGGGGGTGGCGGCGGACGAGATGCTGGTGCTGCGCCGGGTCCAGGGCGGCGAAGAACGCGGCGACCTCGTCGGGGGTGGCGGTCCCGGGGTCGGGCAGCGCCCTCCCGAGTGACCGGTCACCGATCCATGCGTCGCTGCCCGGCGGCGGGCCGGTGACGGGCCGCTGCGAGCTGCCGGACGCCCAGCCCGCGGTCCCCGCGACCACGGTGGTCGCCAGCGCGGCGGCCACCAGGGTCCTCCGGTAACGGCTCCCTCTGTAGCGGCGCATCTGCCCGCTCCTTCCTTCGGCGTCGGTGTGACGCGAGGAAGGTAGGAACACGGTGGGAGCGGGGGCATCACGCCGGGGAGCCAGGTCGCGGGTGCTACTGGGGTAGGGGGTGTCCCATCCGCATGCGGACCCGGCTGCGCAATGTCAGCCGCCCGGTTCAACTGGTCCGGTTCAGCCGCCCGGTTCAGCTGGTCCGGTTCAGCCTGGCCTCTGGCCGAATGAACGCAGCCGGGTGCGCATATTCAGCCCGTCCGGCGTTTGAGGACACCCCGCAGGGGTGCGCGTCAGCCGACGGCGCGGCAGGTCGCCGGGGCTCCGCCCCGGACCTCCCCGCCGCAGGCGCCCCCCCGCCGCGGGGCCGGGCCGGTGTCCGGGGATCGGGACGAGACGTCTCGTCGTAACCTTCGCCCGATACGGTGGAGGAACCATGAGCGCTTCGCAAATCTCAGACGTACGCACCCTTCTCGTGAAGATCTTCGGGAAGGACCGTCCCGGGATCACCGCCGGGCTCTTCGACACCCTCGCCGCCTACTCCGTCGATGTCGTCGATATCGAGCAGGTGGTCTCCCGTGGCCGGCTCGTGCTGTGCGCCCTGGTCACGGCGCCCGGTGGCGGGACCGGCAGCGAGGGGGATCTGAGGGCGACGGTCCACAGCTGGGCGGATTCGCTGAATCTGGAGGCCGAGATCATCTCGGGGACGGGGGACAACCGTCCGCGAGGCAGTGGCCGTTCCCATGTCACGGTGCTCGGGCATCCGCTGACGGCCGAGTCGACGGCGGCCATAGCGGCCATGATCACATCCATCGGCGGAAACATCGACCGGATCTTCCGG
This sequence comes from Streptomyces sp. NPDC055078, assembly GCF_053607985.1. Taxonomy (NCBI): domain Bacteria; kingdom Bacillati; phylum Actinomycetota; class Actinomycetes; order Kitasatosporales; family Streptomycetaceae; genus Streptomyces; species Streptomyces sp. NPDC055078. The sequence continues at coordinate 8,992 of NZ_JBSGUP010000056.1, read as the reverse complement.
CTCGCCAAGTACCCCGTCACCGCTGTGGAGTTCGCGGTGTCCGGGGCGGAGACCGAGGCGCTGCGCACGGTGCTGGCGACGGGCGCCGCGGGCATCGGCGTCGATGTGGCCGTGGTGTCGGCGGGGCTGCACCGCCGGGCGCAGCGGCTGGTGGTGATGGATGTGGACTCGACGCTCATCCAGGACGAGGTCATCGAGTTGTTCGCCGCGCACGCGGGGTGCGAGGACAAGGTCGCCGAGGTGACGGCCGCGGCGATGCGGGGTGAGCTGGACTTCGAGCAGTCCCTGCACGCGCGCGTGGCGCTGCTGGAGGGGCTGGACGCCTCGGTGGTGGAAAAGGTGCGCTCCGAGGTCCGGATGACTCCGGGCGCCCGCACCCTGATCCGTACGCTCAAACGGCTCGGGTACCAAGTGGGCGTGGTGTCGGGCGGATTCACCCAGGTCACCGATGATCTCCAGGAGCGGCTGGGGCTGGACTTCGCCTCGGCGAACACCCTGGAGATAGTCGACGGCAAGCTCACCGGGCGGGTGACCGGGGAGATCGTGGACCGGGCGGGCAAGGCGCGGCTGCTGCGCAGATTCGCGGCCGAGGCGGGCGTACCACTGGCGCAGACGGTGGCGATCGGCGACGGCGCGAACGATTTGGACATGCTCAATGCCGCCGGTCTCGGGGTGGCGTTCAACGCGAAGCCCGTGGTCCGCGAGGCCGCGCACGCGGCGGTCAATGTGCCTTTCCTGGACACCGTGCTGTATCTGCTGGGGATCACCCGTGAAGAGGTCGAGGCGGCGGACGGGGAGAACGCCGAGCACTGACCGACTGCGCCGCGAGGGCCACGGAGGCGCCGTGCAGGCCCCGGCGCGCGGGATGCACCGGGGGCTTCACGACCACGCTCAGCCCTCCCGAGCCCGGGCCAAGGTCCGGGTCCGAGCCGGGCCAAGGTCCGGGTCCGACCCCCGCGACCCGGGTCCCACCCTCGCGACGGCCGTCCGACCCTCGCGACCGGTTCGGCTCTCCCCACGCCTGGTCCGACCGCGACCGGGTTCCATCTCCCCGACCGATTCGCCCGGCCCCGGTCCAGCCGTCCCGGCCCCCGGGTTCAGTCGTGCGGCGTCCAGTAGTCGAGCAGGGTGCCGACGCCGTGTTCCACGGTCTTCCAGGAGCCGCTGAAGCCGATCACCGCGAAGGCCGAGGTGGGGAATCCGCTGCGGTTCATCCGGGGCAGATGGTCGCCCACCGCCTCCCCCGCGAGGGCGTCGGCAAGCGCGTGCATTCCGGGGTTGTGGCCGATGACGAGGAGGTTGCTCACATCGTCCGGGACCTCGTTCAGCAGGGCGATGATCTCGCCGAGGGATGCTTCGTACAGCCTCTCCTCGTACACCGTCCGGGGGCGGTCCGGCAGCTCCTGCACCGCCAGCTTCCACGTCTCGCGGGTCCTGGCGGCGGTGGAGCACAGGGCCAGGTCGAGCGCGATTCCGGTGTCGGCGAGGCGGCGGCCGGCGACAGGCGCGTCCTTGCGTCCGCGCTCGGCGAGCGGGCGGTCGTGGTCGGACACCTGCGGCCAGTCGGCCTTCGCATGCCGGAGGAGGACGATCCTGCGGGATTCGGGGGGTCCGGGGGGTGTCCCTCCGGAAGACGTGGCGACGCTCATGCACCCCAGCTTCCCATGAAACGCTCCGCCGGGCGCGGGGTGTTGACCGGCTCCCCCGCCGCGGGTGAATCATCCGGCCGGGTCGCCCGGCAATCAGAGGGACAGCAGGATCTTGAGGTACTCCAGCAGTCCGCCGACGGCCGGATCGGTGCCCGCGGCCTGGGCCTGGGCGGGGTCCACGATCAGCACGAGCAGGGCGGCGAAGGCGAGCATCGGCAGCGCCAGGGCCCACCAGGGGAGGCGGACGTCGACGCGGCCATCGGTCCGGGACGGGGTGGGCGTGTGGGCCGACATGGCCGCCTCCGTGGTGGGGTCCGTAGCTGTGCGTTCGATGACTTCAAACGTACGGATCCCGGGCCCTCGGGCCCATCCGGTGATCCACCCACTTCCCCCTGACCCTGGCCCCCTAGGGGATGGTGGTGCTAGCCCCACCATCGGCCCGGGGAGACCAACGGCCGTATCAGGGTGAGGCGATGGTGGCGATGATGCCCATGACGACGAAGAGGCCGAGCATCGTGCCGAAGACCAGGAGAAGCTTCTTCTGGCCGTTCTGGGGGTTCGGATCGAGCAGTGGTGGCATGAGGCCAGTCTCGCACCCGGGCTCCGGAACCGGTCACCGGGCCCCGGCGTCCCCGCCCGGCCGCACCCGGCGCCCGGCCACCTGGTCACCCGGCCGCACCCGACGCCCGGCCCCTGGCCACCTGCATCACCCGGCCACCTGCGACCGCCTCCCCGGTCCCGTACCCGGATCAGCGGTCGCTCCCCCGCCCGGCGGGACCCGTACCCGGCCCCGCACCCCCTTCCGTAGCCGACGGACCAGTACTCGGCCCCGTACGCCCCTCCCGTCGCCGGTCACCCCGTGACGGCCCGGTCCGCCCCCCGCCGTGGCCGGTGCTCGTCCTCGATCGTCCGGTTCCGGCCCGCGAGGACGCCGACCACGATCTGCGGTACGAGCATCCCCGCCATGAGCATGATCGGAAGGTCCCAGCCGTCGCTGTGCTGGTACAGAACGCCCACCAGCAGCGGCCCGGGGATGGCGATCAGATAGCCGGCGGACTGGGTGAAGGCCGACAGCCGTATGACGCCCTCCGGGGTCCGCGCCCGCATACCGATCATGGTGAGGGCGAGCGGGAAGGCGCAGTTGGAGACACCGAGCAGCAGCGCCCAGGCCCAGGCGCCCGAGGCGGGGGCGGAGTACAGGCCCGCGTAGCCGGCAAGACCGGACAGTCCGAGGGCGGCGGCGATGGAGCCCTGGCTGGTCAGCCGGGTGGCGAGCCTGGGGATGACGAAGGCGAGCGGCACCCCCATCGCCATGGTGACGGCGAGCAGCATTCCCGCGGTCCCGGCCGGAATGCCCGCGTCCCGGTAGATCTGCGGCATCCACCCCATCGTGATGTACGCGCCCGCGCTCTGGAGTCCGAAGTAGCAGGTGAGCGCCCAGGCGGTCGGGCTGCGGCCGACCCTCACGGCGGAAGCGTCCCGAGCGGCGGAAACGTCCCGGGCGGTGCCGGCGACCGGGTGGACCCCGGCGCCCGCCCGGTCGCGGACCAGGGCGAGCCAGGGCACCACGGCGACGACCGCGACGGCGGCCCAGGCGGCGAGACCGGCCTGCCAACCGCCGCCCAGCGCATCGGCCATGGGGACGGTGATGGCCGCGGCGATCCCGGTACCGAACGCCAGGGCCATGGAGTACAGGCCGGTCATCGTGCCCACCCGGTCGGGGAAGTACCGCTTGACGATCACCGGCATCAGGACGTTGCTGACGGCGATGCCCATCAGTGCGAGGACGCTGGCGGCGAGGAACCCGGCCGTACCGCCCGCGAAGGGCCGGATCAGCAGCCCGGCCGCGATGGCTGCCATGCCCGCGCAGACGACGGCGTTGGGCCCGAAGCGGCGGGCGAGCCGGGGCGCCGCGATCCCGAAGACCGCGAAACAGAGCGGCGGTACGGAGGTGAGCAGGCCGGCGGCACCGGCACTCATGCCCAGTCCGGCGCGGGCTTCTTCGAGGAGCGCGCCGAGGCTCGTGATCGCGGGGCGGAGGTTGAGGGACGCGAGAACGAGCGCCGTCATGACGAGCCGGGCGATCCAGACCGAGGGGCGTGAGTGGTGCGGCGTGTGCGGAAGATCTGTACGGTCCGTGGGGGTGAGGTCCTGGGTCACAAGCCGGGTCCGGGTCTCGTCGGGCATGGGCACATCATAGAATCATGGGATGATTGACTGTCCAATTTCTCACCCCCGTCACCTTTACCACCTCTTTCGCCGTCGTCACCGTTCATCGACACTCTCAACAGGACCGGCTGTCCACTGAGCCAGGAGCACGATGTCTCTGACCTCCCCCCGGCGCGCGGGGCTCACCGATCAGGTGATCGCCCAGCTGCGGAACCAGATCACCTCAGGCGTGTGGCCGGTGGGCTCGCGCATCCCCACCGAACCGGAGCTGGTGGAACAGCTCGGCGTGGCCCGCAACACCGTCCGGGAGGCGGTCCGCGCGCTCGCCCACAACGGTCTGCTGGACATCCGCCAGGGCTCGGGCACCTACGTCCTGGCGACGAGCGAGCTGGCGGGGGTGATGCACCGGCGCTTCGCCGAGGCCGGCCCCCGGGATGTCGCCGAGGTTCGCTGCACCCTGGAGTCGTGGGCCCCCCCGGGGGGGGCCCGGCGGCGCCCCGC
>NZ_JBSGUP010000056.1:0-4663 GCF_053607985.1 Streptomyces sp. NPDC055078 | reverse complement strand
GTCCTCCCGGACGGCGGCCGCCAGGCGCAAGTGGTCCGACCTCAGACAGCTCGACAAGCTGCTCGCCCGCCGCGAGGAGGCATGGGCGACGGGTGACGCGGAACGATTCGTCGCCGCCGACGCGACCTTCCATCTCGCGGTGGTAGCCGCCTCGCACAACGACGTGCTCAGTGAGCTGTACGCGGATCTGGGCGATGTGCTGCGGGAGTGGCTGCGGGACGACGTGGGCGTGGAGCTGCGCCCGGAGCACCATATGGATCACGCGCGGCTGGTGGAGGCCATCCGCGCGGGCGACGGTGACGCTGCCGCGAGGGAGGCCGCGAGCTATCCGTATATCTGCCCGAGGCGCCGGCTGCCCGAGGAGCGCCCCCTGGCGTCCCGCTCCCCCGGGGACTGATGCTCCCCTCAGCCCCTCAGCCCCTCAGCCCCTCAGGGGCTGATGGCTGACCCAGACCGTGCCGATCTCCTTCCAGCACCGGTCGGTCAGCTCCAGATAGCCCGCGGGGTCGATCACGGCGGGGGCGCTGTCGACATCGATGTCCCACCAGCGCTCGCACTCGATGTGCAGCCGGACCCGGTCGCTGACGGGATACGGGTTGTGGCAGTACGCGGTGGCGTGGGAGCCGTCGACGACGGTACGGCAGTCGGCCTCGTACGCCGGTGGGCGCTCCTTCGGCCGCTGCTGATGCCGGTGCGGCTGGGAGACGGCGTCCGGGGTCGCCCACAGCAGAAGCGTCACAGCGGTCAGTACGGGCGCGGAGCGCAGGATCGTACGCACAAGCGGGACCTCCTCGGCCGTACTGCGGCCCGGTCGCCGCGGCTGCACCACAAGGGGGATTGCCCCTCCAGCCTGGCCCCACCGGTCCCGCGCCGCGCGCGTTGGCGGCCGAACGGGCGACGCCCCGCCTCCCGGCGTGCTCGGGAGACGGGGCGTCGGCCCCGTACAGGAAATGCCGCCTTCGCGGCGCCGTGCCGAGGCGTCCCGGGTACCTCAGCTGCCCATCATGTGGACGCCGCCGTCCACATGGATGATCTCGCCCGTCGTACGCGGGAAGAAGTCCGAGAGCAGTCCGACGACACCGCGGCCCGTGGGCTCGGGGTCGGCCAGGTCCCAGCCCATGGGGGCGCGGTTGTCCCAGATGTCCGCCAGCTCCTCGAAGCCGGGGATGGACTTGGCTGCCATCGACTTGAGCGGACCCGCCGAGATCAGGTTGCAGCGGATGTTCCGCTCGCCCAGGTCGCGGGCGAGATAGCGGTTGGTGGACTCCAGCGCCGCCTTGGCGACACCCATCCAGTCGTACTTCGGCCAGGCGAGCTGCGCGTCGAAGGTGAGACCGACAACCGAGCCGCCGCGCTGCATCAGCGGCAGGCAGGCCATGGTGAGCGACTTGTAGGAGTACGCGGAGACCTGCACGGCGGTGGAGACGTCGTCCCAGCCCGCCTCCAGGAAGTTGAACGCGCCCTGCGGCCCGAAGGCGATCGAGTGCACGATGCCGTCGAGGCCGGACTCGTCGCTGGAGTGCTCACGGATCTTCCCCGCGAGTCCGTCCAGGTGCTCCTGGTTGGTGACGTCCAGCTCGATGACGGGGGCGGTCTTGGGCAGCCGCTTCGCGATGCGCTCGACCAGGGTGAGCCGGCCGAAGCCGGTGAGGATGACCTCGGCTCCCTCCTCCTGCGCCACCTTGGCGGCGTGGAAGGCGATGGACGACTCGGTGAGAACGCCTGTGACGAGAATGCGCTTGCCGGCGAGGATTCCACTCATGGTGATCAGTGACCCATACCCAATCCGCCGTCAACGGGAATGACGGCTCCAGTGATGTACGAGGCGTCGTCCGAGGCGAGGAAGCGCACGGCGGCGGCGATCTCCTCCGGCCGCGCGTAGCGGCCGAGCGGCACCTGCGACACGATGCCCGCGCGCTGCTCATCGGTGAGCACCTGCGTCATGTCGGTGTCGACAAAACCGGGCGCGACGACGTTGAACGTGATGTTGCGCGAGCCGAGTTCCCTGGCGAGGGAGCGCGCGAAGCCGACGAGACCGGCCTTGGAGGCCGCGTAGTTCGCCTGCCCCGCCTGGCCGAGCAGCCCCACGACGGACGAGATCAGGACGACCCGGCCCTTCTTGGCGCGCAGCATCGCGCGGTTGGCGCGCTTGACGACCCGGAAGGTGCCGGTGAGGTTGGTGTCGAGGACGGAGACGAAGTCCTCCTCGGACATCCGCATCAGCAACTGGTCCTTGGTGATACCGGCATTGGCCACCAGTACCTCGACCGGACCGTGCTTCTCCTCGATCTCTTTGTACGCCCGCTCCACCTGCTCGGTGTCGGTGATGTCGCACCGGACGGCGAGGCAGCCGGCCTTTGCCAGCTCCTCCGGCGGCTCGCCGGAGCGGTAAGTGAACGCGACCCTGTCGCCTGCGTCGACGAAAGCGCGGGCGATGGCGAGGCCGATGCCCCGGTTTCCTCCGGTGACGAGAACCGAGCGGCTCAACGGATCACCCTTTCGATAGCGGTCGTGGTACCCCCGAGTACTCCCGAAACTATCGGTCCCGGCGCGTTCCGGGGGAATCGGGCACTGACAGCGCCTTCTGCGCGTCCCTGTCGGATCCCTACAGAAACGCGCGCCGCGCGCTACCGCCCGACGCGGAACACCGGCCCCGGATCATGTCCCGGACCTTGCCCAGGACCACGCCACGGATGCCGCCCCGGGGCGCGGTCGCCCGCCGGTGCCCCGCGCGGGGGGTGCGATCAGGGGGTGCGATCATCCGTACGGCTTCGGCCGCCGGGCCCTGTCGAACGACAACAGACCGGGTCGGCGGCCGGAAGCCACCGGTCCCGGGCCCGCGTGATTCACTGCGGTCTGTAGTTGCCTAGCCGGAGTCGCGCTGCCAGGTGCGTTGGCCGTTGTGTTGTGGCCGAGAAGGGGAGGGCCCCGTGCCCCATGCCATCGATCAGACATTCCTCGCGCTGCCGTTGCGCGCGCTCGCCGACGCGGCACTCGCCCGGGCCCGGGCGCTAGGGGCCGACCACGCCGACTTCCGTTTCGAGCGGGTGCGCAGTGCGGCCTGGCGGCTGCGGGACGCCAAGCCCGCTGCGTCGTCGGACACCACGGATCTCGGATACGCGGTACGGGTGGTGCACAGCGGGGCCTGGGGGTTCGCCTCCGGGGTCGATATGACCATGGACGCGGCGGCCAGGGTCGCGGGCCAGGCCGTCGCGATGGCGAAGCTGTCGGCGAAGGTGATCGCCGCGGCGGGTTCGCACGAGCGGGTGGAGCTGGCCGACGAGCCGGTGCACGCCGAGAAGACCTGGGTGTCCTCGTACGAGATCAACCCCTTCGATGTCGCCGACGAGGAGAAGACCGCGCTGCTCGCCGAGTGGAGCGAGCGGCTGCTCGCGGCGGACGGGGTCGCGCACGCGGACGCCTCGCTGCTCACGGTGCAGGAGAACAAGTTCTACGCGGACACCGCGGGCACCGTCACCACCCAGCAGCGGGTACGGCTGCATCCGCAGGTCACGGCCGTCGCCGTGGACGAGACGACCGGTGAGTTCGACTCGATGCGGACGATCGCTCCCCCGGTGGGCCGCGGCTGGGAGTATCTGACCGGCACCGGCTGGGACTGGAACACCGAGCTGGAGCAGATCCCGGGACTTCTCGCGGAGAAGATGCGCGCGCCCAGCGTCGAGGCCGGGCGGTACGACCTGGTCGTGGACCCCTCCAACCTCTGGCTCACCATCCATGAGTCGGTCGGCCACGCCACCGAGCTGGACCGGGCGCTCGGCTACGAGGCGGCGTACGCGGGGACGTCCTTCGCCACCTTCGACCAGCTCGGGAAGCTGGAGTACGGCTCCTCGGTGATGAATGTGACCGGCGACCGCACCGCCGAGCACGGGCTCGCGACGGTCGGGTACGACGACGAGGGCGTCGGGGCCCAGTCCTGGGACCTGGTCAGGGACGGCACCCTGGTCGGCTACCAGCTCGACCGGCGGATCGCGAAGCTGACGGGTCTCGGACGGTCCAACGGATGCGCCTACGCGGACTCCCCCGGCCATGTGCCCGTCCAGCGGATGGCCAATGTGTCGCTCCAGCCGACCCCCGGCGGGCTGTCGACGGACGATCTGATCGGCGGGGTGGAGCGCGGGATCTATGTCGTCGGAGACCGTTCGTGGTCGATCGACATGCAGCGCTACAACTTCCAGTTCACCGGGCAGCGGTTCTTCCGGATCGAGAACGGCCGGCTCGCGGGACAGCTGCGGGATGTCGCGTACCAGGCGACGACGACGGAGTTCTGGGGCTCGATGGAGCAGGTCGGCGGTCCGCAGACCTATGTCCTGGGCGGCGCGTTCAACTGCGGCAAGGCCCAGCCGGGCCAGGTCGCCGCCGTCTCCCACGGCTGCCCTTCGGCCCTGTTCCGGGGCGTCAACATCCTCAATACGACGCAGGAGGCCGGTCGATGAGCCGCCACACCAAGCCGTCCGACATCGTCGAGCGCGCCCTTGAACTCTCCACCGCCGACAGCACCGTCGTCATCGCCGACGAGCACTCATCCGCCAACCTCCGCTGGGCGGGCAACGCGCTGACCACGAACGGCGTCACCCGGGGCCGTACGCTCACCGTCGTCGCGACCGTCGACGGCGCCGAGGGCACCGCGTCCGGGGTGGTGTCC
>NZ_JBSGUP010000055.1:0-23965 GCF_053607985.1 Streptomyces sp. NPDC055078 | reverse complement strand
GTCGTCGGACGTACGGGAGTTCCTCGCCCGTAACCAGGTGCCGTACCGGTGGTACTCGTCCGAGGATCCGGAAGCCCGCTGTCTGCTGGCCGCCGCCGCCCTGCTGGTCGGGGGCGCGCTCTTCGGTTCCTGGATCGCGCTCGGCCTGGGCTGGCTCATCGCGTACGGCTCCCGCCGTCTCACCGTCTTCGAGACCAAGCTCGCCGTCTTCGGGCTGCCGGGAGCCGCCGTGGCGGGCGGGCTGGTCTGGCTCTGGGGACGGGGGACCGGGCGGTGGGGCGAGCCGATCGCCGAGGGCGGGATGCGGGACGCGCTGACCGCCACCGGGCCGTGGGTGCTGAAGTCGGCGGCGATCGCCTCCGCGCTCTTCCTGGTGTGGCGGGCGCGGAGGCGCTGACCGCTCGGAACCGGACGCTGACCCGCTCGGTACGGGACGCTGACGCGCTCGTACGGGAGGAGTCCGGCTCGCCTGGTGCGGAGGTGCGGGCTCACCCGGTGAGGTCGCGCTGCCTCACCGGGTGGGGTCGGGGCCGTGTCCACCGGGTGGGTCGGTCCGCGTCATCCGGTGCGGATGCTCTGCGTCACCCGCTGCGGACGGTCCGTGGCCCGTGCCGTCCGGTGCGGACGGCCCGCCTCACTTGGTGAGACTGGTCTCCAGCTCGTCGAGGATCTTGTTGGCGGCGGTGTAGCCGATGCCCTGGATCCACAGCTGGTCGTCCACGGCGAAGACCTTGTCGTTCTTGACGACGTTCAGGCCCTTCCACAGCCCGCTGCTGAGCGTCTTCGCCCGCCCGGCCTTGTCCGGGTTGCCATAGGTGGAGTGGAAGACGACATCGGCCTCGGCAAGATCGATCTTCTCCGGGCTGATCTCGTACGAGAGGCCGTCCTTCGCCTTGTCGGCGATGGCGGGACGACCCAGACCGACATCGGCGAGAATCGTGGCGATATACGACTTATTGCCGTAGATGCGGACGTTCGCGCCCTCCACGAAGCGGACCACATTGACCTTCGTCGCCGCGGCCTTCTCCTTGCCGCCGAGCGCGGTCATGACCTTCCCGGCGTGCGTCTCGTACTCGGCGGCCGTCTTCCGCCCCTCCGCCTGCTTGCCGAGGGCCGCGGCATGGACCTGGAAGTTCTCCTTCCAGGGGTAGCCGGTCGTCTCCGTCATCACCGTCGGCGCGATCTTCTTCAACTCGGCGTACTTCGCCTCGTGGCGGATCTTGCTGGTGAGGATCAGATCGGGTTCGAGCGCGGCTATGGCCTCCATATTGGGCGTCAGCATCTCGCCGACGTCCTTGATGCCCTCGACCTTGTCCTTGGGCAGATAGTTCAGAAAGCCCGACTCGGAATCGGTGTGGGTCGCGCCCACCGGCTTCACCCCGAGCGTGATGGCGGTGTCCAGCTCGGCCGTGTCGAGGACGACGACCCGCTTCGGTGACTGCGGCACCTCGACATCGCCCATCGCGGTCTTGACCGTACGGGTCTTGCCCGACGCGTCCGAGCCGGAGCCCGAGCCGGAGCCGGAGTCGGACGAGCCGCAGGCGGAGAGCGCCAGCGCGGCGGTGAGGACGAGGGAGCCGGCGAGGAGGCCGCGGCGGCGGAGGGTCATGAGTGTGCCTTTCGAGCTTTGTCTTCTGCGTTTTCTGCGTTTTCTGCGCTTTTTGGGTCTTCTGGAGCTTCTGTGTCTTCCAGGGCTTCTGGGTGCGGGTGTGCTGTGGGGGCGTAGGGGGCTCCGGGCACCACCAGGGGGGAACCGGTCACCGGGTCGGGGATCACCATCGCGTCCAGGCCGAAGACCTCCCGTACGAGGGAAGCCGTCACGACCTCCTCCGGGCGGCCCTCCGCGACGATCCGGCCCGCCTTCATGGCGACCAGATGATCGGCGTACCGCGCGGCCTGGTTGAGATCGTGGAGGACGGCGACGACCGTACGGCCGCGCTCATGATTGAGCCGGCGCACCAGATCGAGCACCTCCACCTGGTGGGCGATGTCGAGAAACGTCGTCGGCTCGTCCAGCAACAGCAGATCCGTCTCCTGCGCGAGCGCCATCGCGATCCAGACGCGCTGGCGCTGACCGCCGGACAGCTCGTCCACCGGCCGGTCGGCGAGCGCGAGGACATCCGTACGCCCCATCGCGTCCGCGACCGCGCGCTCGTCCTCGTCCGACCACTGCTTCCACCACGCCTGGTGGGGCTGACGGCCGCGCGAGACGAGATCGGCGACGGTGATCGCCTCGGGGGCGGCGGGGGACTGCGGCAGCAGCCCGATCGACCGCGCGATCCGCTTGGTGGGCAGGCTCGCCAGCTCCTGCCCGTCGAGGAGGACCGAGCCGCCACGGGGCTTCAGCAGCCTGCCGAGCGCCCTCAGGGTCGTCGACTTGCCACAGGCGTTCGGGCCGACGATCACCGTCACCCGGCCGTCCGGGACCGCGAGATCCAGATCGTGCACGACCGTGCGGTCCTCATAGGCGAGCGTCAGCCCGCGGGCGGTGAGCCTGCTCACGATGTCCCTCCGGTGGTACGGCCGCGGACGATCAGCCAGATCAGATACGGGGCGCCGACGGCGGCCGTCAGCACCCCCACGGGCAGTTCGGTCGGTGCGAGGAGCTTGCGGGCGAGCAGATCGGCGAGTACGACGATCACCGCGCCCAGCAGCGCGGAGCACAGCAGCGGGATCTGTGCCGTACGGGTCAGCCGGCGGGCGACCTGGGGAGCCAGCAGCGCCACGAAGTCGATCGGCCCGGCCGCGCCCGTCGCCACGGACGTCAGCACCACCCCGAGCAGCACAAGACCCAGCCGCACCCGGCCCAGCCGTACGCCCAGCGAGGTCGCCGTGTCGTCGTCCAGCGACACCGTGCGCTGCGCCCGCGCCGCCCACACCACCGCGGGCACCAGCGCCAGCAGCGTCCAGGCCAGCGGTGTGGCCTCCTCCCAGCCGCGGCCGTTCAGCGAGCCGGTCATCCAGATCTGTGCCTGCTGGGCGACGAGATAGTCGCCCTTCGTCATGAACAGCGTGGTGATCGACCGCAGCGCGACCGCGAAGCCGATCCCGATCAGCACGAAGCGGGTGGCGTGCAGCCCGCCGCGCCAGGCGAACACGTACACCAGCGCGGCGGCGGCGATCCCGCCGGCGACGGAGAGATAGGGCAGGACCGAGTACGACGTGATCCCGAACGTCAGCGCCCCGACCGTCAGCGCGCTCGCGCCCTGGGTGATGCCGATGATGTCCGGACTCGCCAGCGGATTGCGGGCCACCGTCTGGATCAGCGCGCCCGCCACCCCGAACGCGAGACCCACCAGCAGACCGACCGTCATCCGGGGCAGCCGGAGCGTCCCGACGACGAGTTCCGCCCCCGACGGCTGCCCGAGCACCACCCGTACGACCTCACCCGGCGGGACGAAGCTCTCCCCCACCGACAGATACGCCACACACACGGCCACCAGCGCCACCGCCAGCCCGAGCGCGGTCACCGCCGCCCGCCGATGCACCAGAAAACTGCCCTGCCGCCCACCCTTCCGGGCGCGGACGAGGCTGTACCCCGCGGGGCGGACGGTGGCACTCATATCCACATCCCTGGCATAGCGATTCCATGGGCGGCGATCTCGTGGGCGGTGACGGTGACGGTGACGGTGACGGTGGCGTGCGGGGTGCGCCGTGGGGCGGCGGGTGCGGGTGGGCGCGCTGTCCACCTGGTGGGCGGGGCCGTTGGTGTGCGGCGGCCGGGCTGGACGGCCCACTTGGTGGGCGGGGCCGTTCGTGTACGGGGCGCGGGTCGGCCTGTCCACCTGGTGGGCGTACGTTCCGCAGGGCGGAACGGGCGGGCACCACCCGGAGCGCGGTCACCGCGCGCAGGTGCGTATGCCCTGGGGCCCACGGCCGATGAGCGCTCACTGGTCATGGGACGGTCGCCTCCAGCGCGGTCACTGGTCCCGGCGGACGCCCACCGCACTCGTGAGCCCCCCGGCCCGACGGCCCGAGTCATGCCGGAACGGCTCTGCGGCGAACCAGCGCGACCAGGAACGGCACCCCGATCAGCGCCGTCATCACGCCCGCCGGGATCTCCCCCGGCGGGAACACCACCCGGCCGATCACATCGGAGACGAGCAGCATCACCGGCCCGATCAGCGCCCCCAGCGGCAGCACCCAGCGGTGATCGCTGCCCACGATCGCGCGGGTGATATGCGGGACCGCGAGGCCGATGAAGGCGATCGGGCCCGCCGCCGCGACGGCCACGCCCGTGAGGACCGTCGCCCCCGCGCCGCCCACGATCCGTACGGTCGCGACGTTCTGGCCGAGCCCCTTGGCGACGTCCTCCCCGAGGGCGAGCGCGTCGAGCCCCCGCGCCACCGACACCACCAGCACCGTCCCCAGTGCCAGAAACGGCCACACCTGCCCGACGATCTCCGCGTCCCGCCCGGCCACCGACCCCACCTGCCAGAAGCGGAACTCGTCCAGCGCCGCCGCCTTCGTCGTCAGGACGGCCATCGTCACGGACACCAGCAGCGCGTTGATCGCCGCACCGCCCAGCGCCAGCTTCACCGGGGTTGCGCCACCGCGCCCGCGCGCCGCGATGGCGTACACCGCGACCGAGGCGATGGCCGCGCCGGCGAAGGCGAACCAGACGTACCCCGTCAGGGTGTGCACCCCGGCGAAGGCGATCGCGAGGACCACCCCCACCGATGCGCCCTGGCTGATGCCGAGGATGCCCGGATCGGCGATGGGGTTACGGGTGATGCCCTGGAGGGCCGTCCCCGCGATGGCCAGCGCCGCCCCGACCATCAGACCGATGAGGGTGCGCGGGACCCGCATCTCGCGGATGACCTCGGCGTCGTCGCCGCTCCCGCCGTGCAGCAGGGCGTCGGCCACGGCGGAGGGCGCGATCGACCGCGCCCCGACCGCGAGGCTCAGCAGAATCGCGATCAGCAGGGCGGCGAATGCCGCGGCCGTCCAGCCGATGCGGCGGACCGCGAGTGCGCGGCTGGCTGACATGGGGACCAATCGGGGGGACGGCGACGGGGACGGAGAACGTGACGGGGACGGGGACGGAGAAGGTGGTGCGGGAGGCGGCGGGGAAGGGGGCATGGCGCAGGCTTCGGCAGGTTCGGCGGGACAGGGCAGCGGACCGTAGGTTTGGTTAGGCTTGGCTGAGTCTACGGGTCGGGTGTAGAGGCCACGGATGGGGACAATGGCCCCATGGCTCCCCACCCCCGGACGACACCCCCGCGGACCCCACCCCTCACCGTCGGCTTCGACCTCGACATGACCCTCATCGACTCACGCCCCGGCATCCACGCCACCTATCGGGCGCTCGCCGAGGAGACGGGCGTACGGATCGACGCCGACCTCGCCGTCACCCGGCTGGGTCCGCCCCTGGAACAGGAGCTGGCGCACTGGTTCCCCGATGATCGAATTCAGGCCATGGGCGATCGGTACCGTGAGATCTACCCGGCGCACGCGATCGCCCCCACGATCGCCCTTCCCGGCGCCCGTGAGGCCATCGCCGCCGTCCAGGGCATGGGTGGCCGGGCGATCGTCGTCACCGCCAAGCACGAGCCGAACGCCGAACTCCACCTCGCCCACCTCAAAATCGCGCCGGACGCGGTCATCGGCTCGCTCTGGGCGGAGGCCAAGGCGGCGGCGCTGCGCGCACACGGAGCGCGGGTGTACGTCGGCGACCACATCGGGGACGTCCGGGGCGCCCACACGGCCGGAGCCCTCTCCGTCGCCGTGCCCACCGGCCCCTGCTCAGCCGCTGAGCTGCGGAAAGCCGGCGCGGATGTGGTGATCGACGGCTTGACCGACTTCCCCCGATGGCTCAGCGGTCACCTCGTCGCCGGCGGCTAGGCGACCGGTTCCGCCGGCGGGACCGACCGTGCCGTACGCCGCTGGGCCGCGATCGTGCGCAGCACCCCGGCCCCGGCGATCAGGAAGCCGACACCCATCAGCATGCAGACCGCGTACGCGATCGGCGGAAACGGATCGGTCCCCAGAAAGAGCGGTGCCACGGTGATCAGGGTGGCCACCGCGCCGACGATGAACACGATCGCCCCGGCGCGGACCAGCCCGTCACCCGGGGCGGGAGGAGTAGCAGTCATCCGGCCAGGGTAGTTCCCTGCCGGTGGGAACCGAGTCGGAGACGTCTTGTCACCAGCCCCTGGACCATTAGCCTTGGGGATGGCGGGTCGGACGACCCGCTGTAGTGCTATCCAGAGCCGTTTTCATCGGTGGCCAGCTTCCGGTGCCCCAGCGCCGCCCTGACGAGTACGAGGACGAGGACAGACGTGCCTACCGGCAAGGTCAAGTGGTTCAACAGCGAGAAGGGCTTCGGCTTTCTCTCCCGCGACGACGGCGGCGACGTCTTCGTGCACTCGTCAGTGCTGCCCGACGGAGTCGACTCCCTCAAGCCCGGGCAGCGCGTCGAGTTCGGCGTGGTCGCGGGCCAGCGTGGTGACCAGGCGCTCTCGGTGACGGTGCTCGACCCGACCCCCTCCGTGGCCGCCGCCCAGCGCCGCAAGCCCGATGAACTCGCCTCCATCGTCCAGGATCTGACGACCCTCCTGGAGAACATCACCCCCATGCTGGAGCGCGGTCGCTACCCCGACAAGGTGCACGGCAAGAAGATCGCCGGCCTGCTGCGGGCCGTGGCGGACCAACTGGACGTCTGATTACCCGCCTACCTGCCTTTGCCTACGGTTGATACCCGCCTTCGGGGGACCCTTCCAGAAACCTCAGCGCGTTCGGGCCGAGGGGTGGCACCAGCCCCTCGGCCGCGGCGCGGGTGAGCAGCCCGCGGACCGCCGCGTACCCGCTCTCGCCGAGGTCCGCGGTGAACTCATTGACATACAGCCCGATGTGCTGATCGGCGACCGCCGGGTCCATCTCCTGCGCGTGCTCCCGTACGTACGGCCGTGACGCCTGTGGGTCGTCCCAGGCCATCCGTACCGACGTCCGGATCGAGTCGGCCACCAGCCGCAGTGTCTCCTCGCCCAGGGAGCGCCTGGCGATGATCGCCCCGAGCGGGATGGGCAGGCCCGTCGTCAGCTCCCAGTGCTCGCCCATGTCCGCGAGACAGTGCAGCCCGTAGTTCCGATAGGTGAACCGTGCCTCGTGGATGACCAGACCGGCGTCGACCCTGCCGTCCCGTACGGCGGGCATGATCTCGTGGAACGGCATCACGACGATGTCCCCGACACCGCCCGGGACCCGGTCCGCCGCCCACAGCCGGAACAGCAGATACGCCGTCGAGCGCTCGCTCGGGACCGCGACCGTCTTGCCCGCGAGGTCGGGGGCGGTGTCCCGGGCCGTGTCCGCGACCGTGCCCCGGGCCGTATCCGCGACCGTGTCCGCGACCGGGTGCGGGCCGGTTCCCTGGCCCGGTTCACGGGTGAGGACGAGCGGGCCGACACCCCGGCCCAGCGCCCCGCCGCACGGCAGCAGGGTGTACTCGTCCAGGACCCACGGCAGCACCGCGTACGACACCTTCAGCAGGTCCGACTCGCCGCGCTCGGCCATCCCGTTGGTGATGTCGATGTCGGCGAACGTCACCTCGATGCCCGGTGCGCCCGGGACGCGCCCATGGGCCCACGCGTGGAAGACGAACGTGTCGTTCGGGCAGGGCGAGTACGCGATCCGCAAGGTCACGGCTTCTCCTCCTCGAAGAGCGGGACGAGCAGTTGGAAGGCGCCCCGCAGCGCGTCCAGCGCCTCCCCGATGCGCCAGGCGTCCCGGTCGCGCGGGCCCACCGGGTTGGAGACCGCCCTGATCTCCAGTACCGGCAGCCCCTGCCCGGCGGCGGCCTCGGCGACCCCGAAGCCCTCCATCGCCTCGGCGCCCGCCCTCGGGTGACGCCCGCTCAGCTCCGCCGCGCGGGCGGCCGAGCCGGTCACCGTGCAGACCGTGAGCACCGGCGCGTACAGGGCGCCGGTCGCCTTCGCCGCGCGGGCGGAGAGTTCGGCGGGCGGGAGACGCGTCGTCCGCCCGAAGCCCAGCTCATCGACCGGGACGAAGCCCTCCGGGGTGTCCGCGCCGAGGTCGGCGGCGATGATCGCGTCGGCGACGACGAGGGAGCCGACCGGGGCGTGGGGCTGGAAGCCGCCGCCGATGCCCGCGGAGACGACGAGGTCGTACGGTGCGTTCGCCCGTGCGTGTGCCAGTGCCTTCGCGGTGGCCGCCGCGGCGGCGGCGGGGCCGACTCCGGCGGTCAGGGTCTGCGCGGCCATGGCGTGGGCCGTGGTCTTGTCTTTGGCCGTGGCTCCAGCTCCGGTTCTGGCCGCGGCCAGTCCTGCGGCGACGGCTTCCGCCTCCGCCGCCACGGCGGTCACCACCAGTACGCGCATCCCCCGGCCTCCGGCGTCACTTCTGCTCCAGTGTGAAGAGCCAGTTCCCGAGGAACTTCGCGCCCTTGGTCTCGACGATGGCGATGTTCACCTTGCTGGGCGCCTCACCCGTCTGCGAGGCGAAGAACGCGTTCGCCGGGATGGTCCGGTAGGTCTTCTTGTACGGCTCCTGCTCGACCGCCTGCCCGCCGATGAAGAGTGTCCAGCCGTTCTCCGCGATCTCCGGGTCCACCCCGAAGCGGAGCTTGTCGTCCAGGGAGACCTTGATCGTCTTCCCGGTCTTCTGGTTCATGCAGTCCTGTAGCTCGGACTGCTTGAGGGCCTTGCCGTCGTCGTAGCAGGCGGCCTCGGAGTTCACGGAGTCCGTCCCGATCGTGATGGTCGCGAGCGGGGTCGGCTTTTCGCACGCGGTGAGGACGAGGAGTCCGGCGGAGACAGCGCCGATGGTGGCAGCGGCCCGGCGGCGCTTGCCCGAGAAGAACGCAACGGTCATGGCCGAAAGGCTATCGGTCCCACCCGCCCCAGCCACGCGGGGGGCCGGGCGCGCCGCGCGTGGGGGTCCTGGCGGGGGGCGTTGTTGGGCTGGGCCCGGGTGCGCAGGGTGCGGGTACTTGTGGCGCGGGGGCGGTTCGGGGCTGGGGCCGGGGTCCGCTCCGGGGTCACGTCGGGACTGCACGATTTACGGCGCGTTTCGGGTTCTTGTCGGGTCTCGGGTCCTTCAGCGCCACAAATCACGCTTTACGTCCCGACGCCACCCCTGCGCGTCCCCCTCCGGTCCAGTCCCGCCTCTCCCATCCTGCGTGTCCCCTCCCGGTCCACTCCCACCCGTCCCTTCCTGAGTGTCCCCTGCTGGTTCGGTCTCGGGTGTCCCCTTCCCGGTCCGGTTCCGTCGCCCGGGGGATGGCCGCGCAGAACCAGGCCCTGAAATCCAGCCCCTCCGGCGATTGAGGAGCGGGGTGTGGGGCAGCGCCCCGCCGGACGGCCCGCGCCCGGGTAAGGCGCCGCGCACCCCGGGCCCATCCGCCGGGTGAGACCGGGCCCGGTCTGAGGGGGCCCGGCTCGGGGGAGTCCGAGGAGCGGGCCGCGGCGGCTCGGGGTCAGGTGGATGCCGCCTCGATCAGCGCGCGCATCACGCGCGTGTCCGTGCCCATCTCGGGGTGCCACTGCACGCCCAGCACCCACCCCCCCGCCTCCGCCGTCTCGACGACCTCCACGGTTCCGTCCTCCGCGTACCCCGCCGCCTTCAACGAAGGTGCCAGTCGGTCCACCGCCTGGTGGTGGTAGGTGGGGACCTGGGTGGTCTCGGGGACGATCGAGGCGTAGCGGGTGCCCGGGACCGGCTTGACGGTGTGGGTGGTGAAGGCGCCGATGCCGCCGGTGTGGGCGTCGAGGTGCTGGAGGAGGGTGCCCCCGAGGGCGACGTTGAGCAGTTGCATGCCCCGGCAGATCCCGAGCAGGGGGGTCCGCGTGGCGAGGGCCGCGTGGATGAGGGCCAGCTCCCAGGTGTCCCGGTCGCGCGCGGGCGGGCCGGTGCGGGGGTCGGGGTCGGCTCCGTACCGTACGGGCTCGATGTCCGCGCCGCCCGCGATCACCACGCCGTCCAGCCGGGCCACGAACGCCTCGGCGGACGCGGCGTCCGGGTCGGGCGGGAGCATGGCCGCCAGACCCCCCGCGCGCTGGATGAGGGCCGGGTAGGCGGCGGGCAGCAGGGCGGCCGGCATGTTCCAGACGCCCCAGGCGGCCTGGTTGAGATAGGTGGTGACTCCGATCAGCGGCCTGGACACGATGACTCCGTTCGTTCCGGTTGACTGTCAGTCGCGGTTGAGTTCGGCCTCCGCCGCCGCGAGCGCCGCGAACTCCTCCTCGGGCGCCTGCGCGACCAGATGACGGCGACTGTAGAGCGCGAAGTAGGCGAGTGCCACGCCATAGACGGCCAGCGCGATGAACGCGGCGCCCTGGTCCACCAGGAAGGTGGCCACCAGCGCGGAGAGGGCGAGGACGAACGCGATGGACGAGGTGAGGGTGCCACCGGGGGTGCGGTACGGGCGGGGGAGTTCCGGTTCGCGGCGGCGCAGGACGATGTGGGAGAGCGCCATGAGGGCGTAGCTGATGGTCGCCCCGAAGACGGCGATGTTGAGCATCCGCGCCCCGTTGCCGGTGGCAGCCGCGAGGGAGAAGCCGATCGCCCCCGGGATCAGCAGCCCGAGGTAGGGGGACTTGCGGCGGCTCGTGAGCGAGAGGAGGCGGGGGAGGTATCCGGCGCGGGAGAGGGCGAAGAGCTGGCGGGAGCCCGCGTAGATCAGCGAGAAGAAGGAGGCGACGAGACCGGCGAGGCCTGCGTAGTTGACGAAGCGGCTCAGCGCGGTCGGGTCGCCGTCGCCCTGGAGGGCCACCACGAGCGGGTTCCCGGCGTCCTGGATCGCGGCCGAGCCGCGTGCTCCGGTGGCGGCGAAGAAGGTGAGGGCGGCGAGGAGGACCAGGACGCCCATGGCGATGGCGAGCGCCCTCGGCAGGGAGCGGACCGGGTCCTTGGCCTCCTCGGCCGCGAGGGGCACGCCTTCGATGCCGAGGACGAACCACATCCCGTAGGGGAACGCCGCCCAGATGCCGAGCCGCCCGAACGGCAGCCACGAGTTCGCGCCGAAGGCGTCCCCGTCGGCCGGGATGTCGTTCAGCGCGTCCGCCCGGAAGTCGGTGAACGCGCCGACGGCGAAGATCAGCAGCGCGGCGACCGCGATGGCGGTCACCACCAGGCTGAAGCGCAGCGCCTCACCGACTCCCCAGAGATGGATACCGATGAAGATCGCGAAGCAGGCGAGATAGACCGGCCATCCGGACTCAAGGCCGAAGAGGCCCAGCGATTCGACGTAGTCGCCGATGAAGATCGAGATCGCGGCGGGCGCGAGGATGTACTCGATCAGGATGGCGGTTCCGGTCAGAAACCCGCCCCAGGTGCCCAGCGCGCGCCGGGCGAAGCCGTAGCCGCCGCCCGCCGTGGGCAGGATCGCGGAGAGTTCGGCGAGGGCGAAGACGAGGCACGCGTACATCACACCCATCAGCAGGGTGGCGATGGCGAGTCCGCCGAAACCGCCCTTGGACAGGCCGATGTTCCAGCCGGAGAAGTCGCCGGAGACGACATAGGCGACACCGAGCCCGGTGAGCAGCAGCCAGCCCGCGCTGCCCCTGCGCAGCATGCGCCGTTTCAGGTAGGTGTCATCGGCGGGGGTGAGGGCGCCCGAGGGGGACGGGGGGCGCTGAGTGGTGCCTTCGGCCATGGGAAGCTCCTGGCGTTCAAAGGTATGTGCGGACACCTTTGCGGCAGTCGAAGGGATGCGCAAGACCCCGTGCACGGTGAGCGGGGGAGGGGACGGGCGCGGGGAGTGCGGTGAACGGCCGAGTGCGGTGGGTTCGGTGGGTGCGGTGAACCGGCCGAGTGCGGTGGGTGCGGTGAACCGGCCGAGTGCCGTGAGTGCGGTGAGCGAGGCGGGTCAGGGCAGGAAGCCCCGCAGCAGCGCCGCCGTGCCCTCGCAGTGCTCGCGCGTGATCTCCCGCGCGCCGTCCGCGTCCCCGTCGAGGACCGCCTCCACCAGGGAGGTGTGCTGGTGCTGGGAGTGCTCCAGATTCCGTACGAGCAGGGGGATGCAGTCCAGGAGGTCGTTGAGGGTGGCGCGCACGGCGGCGTACTGGGCGGTCAGGGCGGGGGAGCCGGACAGTTCCGCGAGGGTCAGATGCAGCAGGGTGTCCTGGCGGCGGTACGCGCCGAGCGGAGCGTCCCGGGTCGCGGCCAGGGCGGTGCGCAGCCGGTCCGCCCCGGCATCGGTGAGGCCGTACGCGGCGCACAGGCCCGCGGCTCCGACCTCCAGCACCTCGCGGAACCGCAGGGTGTCCTCGACGTCCACATCGGCGACCCGGCGGCGCAGCTCGTCCTCGCCGGGCGCGTCGGGGCGGCTGCGGACGAAGGTGCCGCCGTAGCGCCCCCGCCTGCTCTCCACCAGCCCCTGGTCGGCCAGGACCTTGAGCGCCTCGCGCAGCGTGACCCGGCTGATCCCCATCCGCTCCGCCAGCTCCCGCTCGGCGGGCAGCCGCTCCCCGCCGGGCACCAGCCCGAGGCGCAGCAGCTGGAGGAGCTGCTCCAGCGCCTCCTCGAAGCCGTTGCCCGCGTGCACCGGCCGCAGTATGGGGGTCAGGCGGTCTTCCGCCGTGCTGTTCGTCTTCGCCACGTCGAGGTTTCCTCTTCCCATTTAATGGTCTTCAGTAATACCTTATGGCTTCCGGCTGATCCAAGGAGGCGTCACCCCGTGGCAGACCGCACACCCCCGCTCGGGACCGAGGAACTGCGTGTCCTCGTCGCGAGCGGCGAGATCGACACCGTGGTGCTCGCGTTCCCCGATATGCAGGGCCGGCTCCAGGGCAAGCGGTTCGCCGCACGGTTCTTCCTCGACGAGGTACTGGAACACGGCACCGAGGGCTGCAACTACCTCCTCGCCGTCGACACCGACATGAACACCGTCGACGGCTACGAGATGTCCTCCTGGGACACCGGCTACGGCGACTTCGCCATGCGCCCCGACCTGACCACCCTGCGCCGGGTCCCGTGGAACGAGGGCACCGCGCTGCTCGTCGCCGACCTCGCCTGGAGCGACGGCTCACCCGTCGTCGCCGCCCCCCGCCAGATCCTGCGCCGCCAGCTTGAGCGCCTGGCCGGGCACGGATTCACCGCCGGCGTCGGCACCGAGCTGGAGTTCATCGTCTTCCGCGACACCTATGAGCAGGCGTGGGACCGTGACTACCGGGGCCTCACCCCGGCGAACCAGTACAACGTCGACTACTCGGTCCTCGGCACCGGGCGGATCGAGCCGCTGCTGCGCCGTATCCGCAACGAGATGGCGGCGGCCGGGCTGACCGTCGAGTCGGCCAAGGGCGAGTGCAGCCCCGGCCAGCACGAGATCGCCTTCCGCTACGACGACGCCCTCGTCACCTGCGACCAGCACGCGATCTACAAGACCGGCGCCAAGGAGATCGCCTCCCAGGAGGGCGTCTCGCTCACCTTCATGGCCAAGTACAACGAGCGCGAGGGCAACTCCTGCCATATCCACCTCTCCCTCGCCGACGCCGACGGCCGCAACGCGATGGCGGGCGACGGGCCCGACGGGATGTCGCCGGTCATGCGGCACTTCCTGGCGGGGCAGCTCGCCGCCCTGCGGGACTTCTCGCTGCTGTACGCGCCCAACATCAACTCGTACAAGAGATTCCAGCCGGGCTCCTTCGCCCCCACCGCCGTGGCCTGGGGACACGACAACCGGACCTGTTCGCTCCGGGTGGTCGGCCACGGGCACTCCACCCGCTTCGAGAACCGGCTGCCCGGCGGCGACGTCAATCCGTATCTCGCCGTCGCCGGACTCGTCGCGGCCGGGCTGTACGGCATCGAGGAGAAGCTGGAGCTGCCCGAGGAGTGCACCGGCAACGCCTACACCGCCGGACACGCCCGGGTGCCCACGACGCTGCACGAAGCCGCCGGGCTCTGGGAGAACAGTCCCATCGCCAGAGCCGCGTTCGGTGACGAGGTCGTTGCCCACTACCGCAATATGGCGCGCGTCGAACTCGCCGCCTTCGACGCCGCCGTGACCGACTGGGAGCTGCGCCGCTCCTTCGAACGTCTGTGAGGAACGCTGTGCCGTCCGAGGCTGTGCCGTACGAGGAGGGATCCCATGATCCTCCCCCGCGACCCGATGTCCCGCACCCCGATGCCCTGCGCCCCGGCGCGCTGCGTGTTGACGCCCCGCGCCCTGACGTCCCGTTTCACGAGGTCCTCAACCCCGCGACCGGCCGGCTCGTCGAGACCGTTCCGGCGACGACGGCCGCCGAGGTCGATACCGCCGTGACCCGCGCCGCCGCGGCCCAGCGCGCGTGGTCGGCGGCGGCCCCCGCCGACCGGGCCCGGCTGCTGCGCCGCTTCGCCGCCGCCGTGGACGACCACGTCGAGGAACTCGCCCGGCTGGAGGTGCGCCAGGCCGGACACACCATCGGCAACGCCCGCTGGGAGGCGGGCAATGTCCGCGATCTGCTCGACTTCGCCGCCGGGGGAGTGGAGCGGCTCAGCGGACGCCAGATCCCCGTCGCGGGCGGCCTCGACATCACCATCCTGGAACCCCTCGGGGTGATCGGGGTGATCGCGCCCTGGAACTTCCCCATGCCGATCGCCGCCTGGGGCGCCGCCCCCGCCCTCGCCGCCGGGAACGCCGTCCTCCTCAAACCGGCCGAGACCACTCCGCTGACCGCGCTGCGCCTCGCGGAACTCGCCCTGGCGGCGGGGCTGCCCGAACACCTCTTCCAGGTGCTGCCGGGCGCCGGTGACATCGCGGGCAACGCACTCGTGGAGCACCCCGGCGTGGCGAAGATCGTGTTCACCGGCTCCACCCGGGTCGGCAAGCAGATCATGGCCCGGTGCGCCGGACTGGTGAAGCGGGTCACCCTCGAACTCGGCGGCAAGAGCCCCAACATCGTCTTCGCCGACGCGGACCTCGACGCCGCCGTCGCCGCCACCCCCATGTCCTTCCTCGACAACAGCGGCCAGGACTGCTGCGCCCGCACCCGCATCCTGGTGCAGCGTTCCGCGTACGACCGCTTCCTGGAACTGCTCGCGCCCGCGATCGCGTCCGTCGTCGTCGGCGACCCGGCGGACGAGAAGACCCATATGGGGCCGCTCATCTCACAGATCCAGCTCGACCGGGTGCGCTCATACGTCCCCGACGCACTGCCCGGCATCCGGGGCACCGCCCCCGACGGGCCCGGCTTCTGGTTCCCGCCGACCGTCCTCACCGATGTCGCGCCCGACGCCCCGGCCGTCCGCGAGGAGGTGTTCGGGCCCGTCGCCGCCGTCCTGCCCTTCGACGACGAGGCCGACGCGATCCGGCTCGCCAACGCCACCCCGTACGGGCTCTCCGGCTCGATCTGGACCCGTGACCTCGGCCGCGCCATCCGGGTCTCCCGCGCGGTCCAGGCCGGAAACCTCTCCGTCAACTCCCACAGCAGCGTCCGCTACGCCACCCCCTTCGGCGGCTACAAACAGTCCGGCCTCGGCCGTGAACTCGGCCCCGACGCCCTCACCGCGTTCACCGAGACCAAGAACGTCTTCTTCAGTACGGAGGCATGATCACCCATGACCGACAGCCCGGACACCACCACGACCCCCGAGCCCGTGTGCCGCCGACTGGCCGGCCGTACCGCCGTCATCACCGGGGCCGGCAGCGGTATCGGCCTGGCCACCGCGCGCCGGCTCGCCGCCGAGGGCGCGAACGTCGTCTGCGGCGACATCGACGAGAGCGCGGGGAAGGCGGCGGCCGACGCGGTCGGCGGCCTCTTCGTCCGCGTCGACGTCACCGACGCCGAACAGGTCGACGCGCTGTTCAAGGCGGCCCACGACACCTATGGCTCGGTCGACATCGCCTTCAACAACGCGGGTATCTCGCCCCCTGAGGACGACTCCATCCTCACCACGGGCCTCGACGCGTGGCAGCGCGTCCAGGACGTCAACCTGACCTCCGTCTATCTGTGCTGCAAGGCCGCCATCCCCTATATGCGGCGCCAGGGCCGCGGCTCCATCATCAACACCGCCTCCTTCGTGGCGATCATGGGTGCCGCCACCTCCCAGATCTCCTACACCGCGTCCAAGGGCGGCGTCCTCGCCATGTCCCGGGAACTCGGCGTCCAGTTCGCCCGCGAGGGCATCCGCGTGAACGCGCTCTGCCCGGGGCCCGTCAACACCCCGCTGCTCCAGGAGCTGTTCGCCAAGGACCCCGAGCGGGCCGCGCGCCGGCTGGTGCACATCCCGGCGGGACGGTTCGCGGAGGCGGACGAGATCGCCGCCGCCGTGGCCTTCCTCGCCAGCGACGACTCCTCGTTCGTCAACGCGACGGACTTCCTGGTGGACGGCGGGATCGCCGGGGCGTACGTCACTCCGCTGTAGCCGAACGCGGATCCCTCGGTGATCGGGGAACTCTTCCGGGGTCCTGGTGAGTTGCCCCGGTATGACACAAGGACCCGCACCCCGGCCCCTGTCCGACGAAGCGCTCTCCGAACTGCTGGCCGGCCAGCAGTTCGGCACCCTCGCCACCAACAAGCGCAGTGGCCACCCCCATCTGACGACGATGCTCTACCACTGGGATCCGGGGGCCCGCATCGTGCGGTTCTCCACCCTCGCCGACCGCGTCAAGGTCAAGCAGCTGCGCCGGGACCCGCGTGCCGCGCTCCATGTGTCCGGCGGTGACGTCTGGTCGTTCGCCGTCGCCGAGGGCGAGGCGGAGATCTCCGACGTCACCACCGTGCCCGGCGACGCGACCGGACGGGAACTGCTCGCGATGGTCCCCGAGGCCGCGAGACCGGACGACGAGGACGCGTTCCTGGCGCAGCTCGTCGCCGAGCGCCGGGTGGTGATCCGGCTGAAGGTGAGCCGACTGTACGGAACGGCGCTGGACATCAGCGGGTGACCACCGCCGCGCGGCTCGCGGGACCGCCGGGGCCTTCAGCAGACCGCAGGCTGAGCAGCTCCCAGGCTGAGCAGACCGCAGGCTGAGCAGGGAACGGGGAGAAGGGAACGGGGAGCCGGACAGCGGGTCCTAGAGAAAGGCGTGGCCCTCGCCCCGGTATGTCGGCGCGGTGCCCGTCACCCGGTCCCCCTCGATGAGCCGCAGCGCCTCGAAGCGCTCGCACAGCTCCCCGGCCTTGGCGTGCCGGAACCACACCTTGTCACCGATCAGCAGATCGTCGGCGGGTGGGCCCAGCAGCGGGGTCTGCACCTCGCCCGCTCCCTCCCGGCGGTCGAGCCGCAGCCCTTCGGGGAGATACGGGACGGGCAGCCGGTCCCGGCCCGCCGCACCCGACGCGGGGTAGCCGCCGCCGAGCACCGTCACCGCGCCAAGGCCGGGACGGCGCACCACCGGCAGGGCGAACAGCGCGGCGGGACGGCCGGAGAACGAGGTGTAGTCGTCGAAGAGCCGGGGGACATACAGCCCGGACCCGGCCGCCACCTCGGTCACCGCGTCCTCCGCCGCCGTGTGCTGCACACTCCCGGTGCCGCCGCCGTTGACGAACTCCAGATCCGGGGCCACCGCCCGGACCGCGCGCACCGCCGCCGCGCGCAGCCCGGCCACCTCCCTGCGGGCGACGCGCTGCATCAACCGGATGCCCCGCGACAGCAGGGGATAGCCCTCGTACGAGTCCCCGACACCCGCGACATGCCCCTCGTACGCCATCAGCCCCACCAGCCGGAACCCCGGACGCCGGATGACCGACCGGGCCAGCTCGGCGAGGTGGACCGGCTCGCTCAGCGGCGAGCGGCGCGCCCCGATCCGTACCCGGCCGCCCAGCATCCGCAGCGCCGTGTCCAGTTCCAGACAGACCCGGATCTCTTCGCCGCCACCCGCCCGCGCACGGTCGATCAGCTCCAGTTGGGCGACGTCGTCGACCATCACCGTCACCGAAGCGGCGAGCTTGGGGTCACCCGCCAGCTCCGCGAAACCGGCCCGGTGGGCGGACGGATAGGCGAGCAGGACATCGTCGAACCCGGCGCGCGCCAGCCACAGCGACTCCTCCAGGGTGAACGACATGACCCCCGCGAATCCGTCCCGCGCGAGCACCCGTTCCAACAGCGCCCGGCAGCGCACGGATTTCGTCGCGACCCGGACGGTCTTGCCCCCGGCCCGGCGCACCAGATCGTCCGCGTTGGCGTCGAAGGCGTCGAGATCGACGACGGCGAGCGGGGCGTCGAGATGGGCGGTGGCCCGGTCGTAGCGGGCCCGATCGGTCGCGCGGTCAGCCATGGGCTGAGCTTGCCAGACACGATTACCGGAAGGTAGGGGGATGTTCTGGGCAGATCCCCACCGAGGCACGTTCACGGCCACGTGAGCCGGGGCGCAACCCGTAGAGTGACGGGTGAAGCGGTGACGAACGGCCAGCCCTGGAGGGGCGATCCGTCGGTGTACGCGGACGACCAACAGGGGGCGGTATGAGTACGGAGGCGAGGCGACCTCCTCTCCCCGACGACGCGCCCCCGCCCTCCCCTCCGTCCCGTATCACCGATGCCCTGGTCCCACCGGAACAGCCCCCTCGCACTCTGCGCCCCTCGGGCATCACCGAGGTGTTCGCACCCACTCCGGGGGCGCGCGCCGAGGTCTTCGCGCCCCCTGCCACGCCGAACGGCTCCGGTGACTCACCACCGCCGTCCCCGACCGCGCCCCGTTCCCCCCAGGGCGACGGTCCGGGTGAGCAGCCGCCCCCCGGGTTCGCCGCGCCTCCGGCCGGATCCGGATCCGCCCCCGGATCCGGTGGCGCCGGTTCGCCGCCGCCCGGCCGCGCCCGGAGCGCCTCCGGGGACGCCCGCCCGCAGGACGACGCGGACGGACCCGGGCCTACGGGACCGGTGCCCCCGCCGCCCCGGATGGCTCCGGCCGCCGAGGAGCGGGCCGTACCGCCCCGCCCGTCCGGGCCGCCGGATGTGGACACCCGCTCACTCCGCCGGGACGCCGCGCGGGCCGGTCTGCCCACACCGCCGCGCCCCCTCGCGCCGCCGAGCCAGGCTCCGACCCCGGGTGGCCCCGGGCCGGAGACACCGGCGCACCCCGCCCGGCCGGCCGGCGACCGTGGCCGGAACGTTCCACCGCGTCCCGACGCGCCGCCGGGACGCCCCGGGGCGGGAGAGCCCTGGCACCGGGCCGACGCGGACGGGCCCCGGCGGGTGTCCGGACTGCCGCCGCGCCCTCATGTACCGCCCCTGCGCACCGGCCAGGCGTCCTCGACCGTGCCCCGCCCCCGTGGCGCGGGACCGCGGCGCCCCGGAGTGCCGACGAAGGCGGCAGGACCGGAGTGGGCCCGCCGGGAGGGACCCAGGCCCCCGGGGAGCACGGAGAGCGCCACGATCACCGAGACCACCACCCTGCTGCGGCCCGTCGGGGTGCCACTGCACCGGAGCGGCCCAGGCTCAGGCTCAGGTCCAGGCGGTGCGTACTCCGGAGGCCCACCCTGGCCGCCGCCCGAGAGCCCCAGCGAGACGACGACCCGGCTGCGGCCCTTCCGCGACCGTCACCCGCTGCGTACCGCGGGCGTCATCGCCTGCGCCGTACTCGGGCTCGGGCTCATCGGCGGTGCCGCCACCGGGACCTGGCTCACCGAGGACTCCAACGCCCACTCCACCGACCGCACCGCGTACAGCGAGGCCCGCTCGGTGTGGCACAGCACGCCGGTCGACACCCTCTTCCCGCGCACCCTCAGCGGCCGGGGCGCCGGTCCGGGACGCGCCGACCGGGAGTGGACCCGGATCGCCGTCGCACCCGACAGCGGCTGCGCACCCGCCCTCGACCCGCTGCTCGTCACCACCCTGCGGCCGGTCGGCTGCGCCCGCGTCCTGCGCGCCACCTACCGGGACGCCACCTCCAGTCATGTCACCACCGTCGGCATGGTCTTCACGGTGGCCGACGCGGCCGCGATGCGCGCACTGAACACCCGTTTCACCGCCGAGGGGCTCGCCGGGCGCCGGGATCTGATGCCCCGCGCCTTCCCCGTCGCCGGCACCGCGGCCGCCGGGTTCGGCGACCGGCAGCGCGCGAGCTGGACCGTGAAGGTCCGCACCGACGCACCCGTCGTCGTCTACGCCGTCTCCGGCTTCGCCGACGGGCGGCGGGTCACCGACCCCCAGCCCGCGGGCGCGACCCTGACCAAGGGCGCGACATCGGCGCCCGCGCAGTCGGGCCTCGGACATGAGGCCAGGGGCATCGCGGACAGTGTCGAGCGGGCGCTGGACACCACCCTCGGCGCGGCCACGGAGCCGTCCCGGTGACCCGGCCGGGCCGCAGACGACTGCGCATCGCCGCCACCCTCGCGGCCACCGCCTTCGCCTGCCTCCCGGCGGTCCCCGCGCACGCGGAGGGCGTACGGGTCCAGCAGTGGGGCCTCGACGCGCTGAACACGGACGAGGCATGGCGTACCAGCAAGGGCGAGGGCGTCACCGTCGCCGTACTCGACACGGGTGTCGACGACCGGCACCCCGACCTCGCGGAAAACGTCCTCCCCGGCAAGGACCTCATCGGCTTCGGCGCGAGCCGGGGCAACCCCGCCTGGGCCCGCCACGGCACCGCGATGGCGGGCATCATCGCCGCCCACGGCCGGGGGCCCGGCCGGGAACGCGGTGTCATGGGCATCGCACCCGAGGCGAAGATCCTCCCCGTGCGCGTCATCCTCGAAGGCGCCGACGACGCCCGCGAGAAGGCCCGCAACTCCCGGGGCACCGCGCTTGCCCAGGGCATACGCTGGGCCGCCGACCAGGGCGCGGACGTCATCAACCTCTCCCTCGGCGACGACAGCGAGTCCGCGCACGCCGAGTCAGGAGAGGACGCGGCCGTCCAGTACGCGCTCGCCAAGGGCTCCGTCGTCGTCGCATCGGCGGGCAACGGAGGGGAGAAGGGCGACCGGGTCTCCTACCCCGCCGCCTACCCCGGCGTGATCGCGGTGACCGCCGTCGACCGCTTCGGCACCCATGCCTCTTTCTCCACCCAGCGGTGGTACGCCACCGTCGCCGCACCCGGTGTCGACATCGTCATTCCGGACCCGGACCGGAAGTACTACCAGGGCTGGGGCACGAGCGCCGCCGCCGCGTTCGTCTCCGGCGCCGTCGCCCTCGTACGCTCCGCGCACCCCCGGCTGGCCCCGGCACAGATCAAGCAGCTCCTCATCGACACCGCCCGTGACCGGCCCAAGGGCGGGCGGGACGACGCCCGGGGCTACGGCATGGTGGACCCGGCCGCCGCGATCAAGGCCGCCGGGAAGCTGCGGCCCGCCGGCTCCGAGTCGGCGGCGGGATACCGCAAGCGGTACTTCGGCCCCGGCCCGCGCGCCGAGAACGTCGAACCGGAACCGGCCGGCTGGCTCGCCCCGCTGGCGGGGGGAGTCGGCGTGCTGCTGCTGGCGGGCGCGGTGGTGCTCTGGCGCGGCCTCCCGGACGACTGACGGCCCAGGCCACCGTCGGCGGCTCTCACCGGGCTCGCCCGCCCTGGCACCGCACTCTCTCTCCCTCTGGGCCTGGCCGCCCGGTGGTGCCCCTCTGGGCCTGGCGGCCCGGTGGGGTGCTCCCCGCCCTGTGCCCCGCCCTGTGCCCCGGAGCGCGGGAGGGGCGACGGCAGCACCCTGCGTCACCTCGGCGCCACGCGACGAACTACGCTCGACGCGTGGCGCTCAAGGACATCCCCGACCCCGGTTTCTCCGACGACGACGGCACCGCCGATCCGCGGCTGGCGGCGGCCCTCGCCGGCTGGGCCCGGGACCGCGCGGCCGTGGGGCCCGTACTGGAGGCCCTTCAGGGGGCGCGGCTGCTGGTTCCCGTCGTCGCCGTGCTCGGTGAGGTGGAGGAGGACGGGGAGACCGGTCTGCGCCGGGAGAAGACCAGCGACATGGCGGTGCCGACCCTGACCGCAGGGGACCGGCGCGCGCTGCCCGCCTTCACCTCGGTCGAGGCACTGGCCCGCTGGGACCCCGAGGCCCGGCCCGTCGCCGTACCGCTGCGCCAGGCCCTCCAGGCGGCGGCCCACGAGAACGCCGACACCCTCGTCCTGGATCTGTCCGGGCCGGTGCCGTTCCAGCTGAGCGGGGCCGCGCTGCGGGCCCTCGCGGAGGGGCGTACGAGTGCCGATCCGCTCGACGACCCCGCCGTCACGGGCGCGGTACGCGAGGTGGTCGCGGCCGAGCCCGGGGTACTGGGCGCCTATCTGGGGCCTGGGGCCGCGGACGGCACCCTCGCTCTGGTGCTGGCCGAGGACGCCGCCCCCGCCGAGTCCGCGCGCCGGGTCGCCGAGGCGGTCGCGGGCCATGACGTGCTGAGGGCCCGCCTGGTGCGGGGCCTCGACCTGGCGGTGCTGCCGGCCGGGGCCACCCTGCCGGGCGAGCCCCTCTTCGTCCGCGGATGATTCGTCCGCGGATGATTCGTCGGCGGATGACGGACCTCGTCAGCGCGCTGCCCGCCCCGGGGCGGAACCCGGACCGGCGGCGCGCGGCGCCGCGATCAGCCGTAGACCGGGCCGGTGTACTTCTCGCCCGGCCCCTGGCCCGGCTGGTCCGGCACCAGTGACGCCTCGCGGAACGCGAGCTGGAGCGACTTCAGACCGTCGCGCAGCGGCGCCGCGTGGAAGGAGCTGATCTCCGTGGTGCTCGCGTCCATCAGTCCGGCGAGCGCGTGCACCAGCTTCCGGGCCTCGTCGAGGTCCTTGTGATCCGTGGCGTCGTCCGTCAGACCGAGCTTCACGGCGGCGGCGCTCATCAGGTTCACGGCGACCGTGACGATCACCTCGACGGCCGGGACCTCCGCGATGTCGCGGGTCATGGCGTCGTAGTCGGCCGTCCGGGGTGAACCGGCGGAATCGGGGGAGGGCGTCTCGCTCATGCCCCACACGATAGGCCGCGCGGTGTCCGTACGAACCGGGGGCATCCGACGGGCGTGGTGGTTAGCGAACGCCGGACGCGAGTGCTAACCTTGTGTGACGACCGGCTGGACACGCGTGTGCCCAGCCCACAAGTGGAGGCTCCGATCTCCCACCTGGCTGCCCCCCGGGGCGGCGGGTCACCGGTCAGGCGGCGCCCATCGTTCCGTACGGACGATGGAAGTCGCCCGATGCGCGCCCCGCGACAGACTGCGGCGGTGTTCCGGTAACTGAGGAGCTGCCGCCTGTGTCCCGTCCGGGGCATTTTTCGTGTGCCGGCGCGGTTGGTCTCAACAAACAGACGTTACGTGGCCCACTTCATCCGGCCACGTGGTGCTACCGAGGAGGATCCATCAGCGCCGAGCCCCGCATCAACGACCGGATTCGCGTTCCCGAAGTGCGTCTTGTCGGTCCCAGCGGCGAGCAGGTCGGGATTGTTCCGCTTGCCAAGGCCCTTGAGCTCGCTCAGGAGTACGACCTCGACCTGGTCGAGGTCGCGGCGAACGCCCGGCCGCCCGTGTGCAAGCTCATGGACTACGGGAAGTTCAAGTACGAGTCGGCCATGAAGGCCCGTGAGGCGCGGAAGAACCAGGCGCACACGGTCATCAAGGAGATGAAGCTCCGGCCGAAGATCGACCCGCACGACTATGACACCAAGAAGGGTCATGTCGTCCGGTTCCTCAAGCAGGGCGACAAGGTCAAGATCACGATCATGTTCCGTGGTCGTGAGCAGTCCCGCCCCGAGCTTGGCTTCCGACTGCTCCAGCGTCTCGCTTCCGATGTCGAGGATCTCGGATTCATCGAGTCGAACCCGAAGCAGGACGGCCGGAACATGATCATGGTTCTTGGCCCGCACAAGAAGAAGACCGAGGCCATGGCCGAGGCGCGTGAGGCCCAGGCCGCGCGCAAGGCCGACCGCGGTGTGAAGGCTCACCCCGACGCGCCCACAGACTCCGTCGACGGCACTGCCGAAGACGCTGTCGAAGGCGCTGTCGACACGCCCGTCGAGACGCCTGTCGAGACACCGTCCGAGGCGTGACCCGAGGGGGTGCCCACCAGGCGCCCCGGGTCCTGCCCGGAACCACAAACCAAGATCTGACGCTTCCGTATGCCGGTGCCCGCGTGCCGGGGGAGCGCCACTGACGAGGAGAAAACGGCGCCATGCCGAAG
>NZ_JBSGUP010000054.1:0-24218 GCF_053607985.1 Streptomyces sp. NPDC055078 | reverse complement strand
CCCGGCGAGCGCCTCCTCGACCGCGGTCGCCCGCAGCGGTGTCGGGCCCATGCTGGTCAGCGCGATCCGGGCTCCGGCGAGGTGGCCGCCGTCGCGCCGTACCGTCGCGGCGACGCCGACGACGGCCCATGCCTGGGCGGCGCGGCTGAACTTCTCGTAGTGGAATCCCCAGCCGTCGGTCCTGGGCACCCGCACCTCCACCAGGAGTTCGTCGGGCCGCAGCGCGGTCTCCAGATAGTCGGTGAAGAAGTCGCGCGCCGGGATGACGCGCCGTCCGCCGGGCCCCGCCGCGACCAGTTCGCCGTCGAGGGCGAGCAGGACGGCGGGCAGGTCCCCGGCCGGGTCGGCGTGGGCGAGGGACCCGCCGATGGTCCCCCGATGGCGTACGGCGGGGTCGGCGACCGTCTCCGTGGCCGCCGCGAGGAGTCCGGCGTGGCGGCGCACCAGCGGGTCGTGGATGACGTCGTGATGGGTGGTCATGGCGCCGATGACCAGAACGCCCGCGCCGGTGTCCTCCCGCACTCCGCGCAGTTCGGGGAGGCGGCCGATGTCGACCAGGAGTTCCGGGAACGCGAGCCGCAGCCGCAGGACCGGGATCAGGCTCTGGCCGCCGGCCAGCACCTTGGCGTCGTCACCGCCGTCGGCGAGGGCCCGCAGGGCCTCCTCGACGGATTCGGGCCGTACGTAGTCGAACGCGGCGGGGATCATGCCGCCACCTCCTTCTCGGCCCCGGCTGCCGCCGCCCGTGCCTCTTCGATTGCCTCCCAGATCCGCTGGGGTGTGCAGGGCATGGGCACATCGCGGACGCCCAGCGGGCGCAGCGCGTCCATGACCGCGTTGACCACGGCCGGGGTGGAGGCGATGGTTCCGGCCTCGCCGACGCCTTTGACGCCGAGCGCGTTGGTGGTCGCCGGGGTCTCGGTGCGGTCGGTGACGAAGTCGGGGAGGTCGGCGGCCGAGGGCACCAGATAGTCGGCCATGGTGCCGGAGAGCAGATTGCCCTCGGCGTCGTACACGGCCTCCTCGTACAGCGCCTGGGCGATGCCCTGGGCGAGACCGCCGTGTATCTGGCCCTGGACGATCATCGGGTTGACCGCCTTGCCGATGTCGTCCACGCAGACATAGCTGCGGATACGGGCGCGGCCGGTCTCGGTGTCGATCTCGGCGGCGCACAGATGGGTGCCGTGCGGGAAGGAGAAGTTCTCGGGGTCGACCAGGTGTTCGGCGTTGATCGTCGGTTCCATGCCGTCGGGCAGGTCGTGGGACGAGAACACCTCGAAGGCGACCTCCTGGATGGTCTTCGTCGCCTCGGGCGACCCTCGGACGGTGAAGGTGCCGCCGGAGAACTCCAGGTCGGCCTCGTCGGCCTCCAGCAGATGGGCGGCGACCCGGCGGGCCTTGGCGACCACTTTGCGCGCGGCGTGGTGGACGGCGACACCGCCGACCGCAAGGGAGCGGGAGCCGTAGGTGTCCATGCCCTGGGGCACGGCCTTGGTGTCGCCGTGCACGACCTCGATGTCCTCGAACGGCACCCCGAGGACATCGGAGGCGATCTGACTCCAGCAGGTGGCGTGCCCCTGGCCGTGCGGGCTGGTCCCGGTGGTCACCTCGACGGTGCCGGTGGGCAGCATCCGGATGGACGCGGCCTCCCAGCCGCCCGCCGCGTACCGCAGATCGCGCAGGATACGGCTGGGGGCCAGGCCGCACATCTCGGTGTAGGTGGAGATGCCGATACCGAGCCGCACGGGGTCGCCGCGCCGCTCGCGGACGCGCTGTTCGGCGCGCAGCTCGTCGTAGCCGAAGAGGGCGAGCGCGCGGTCGGTGGCGGCTTCGTAGTTGCCGCTGTCGTAGGTGAGTCCGCCGGCCGAGGTGTACGGGAAATCGTCGTGCCGGATCCAGTTGCGCCTGCGCAGTTCCATGGGGTCCAGGGCCAGTTCGGCCGCGAGTTCGTCCATGGTCCGCTCGATGGCGAAGGTCGCCTCGGGCCGCCCGGCGCCACGGTAGGCGTCCGTGGGGGTCCTGGTGGTGAAGACGCCGGTGCAGGTGAACGCATAGGCGTTCATCTTGTAGATGCCGGGGTACATGAACGCGCCGAGCAGCGGGGTGCCGGGGGTGATCAGCATCAGATACGCGCCCATGTCGGCGAGCAGATCGACGCGCAGGCCCAGCAGGTCCCCGTCGCGGGTGGCTGCGATCTCGACGTCCTGGAGCTGGCCCCGGCCGTGGTGGGTCGCCTGATACCCCTCGGACCGGGACTCGGTCCATTTGACCGGCCGCCGCAGCCGCCGGGCGACGGCCAGCGCGAGGGCCTCCTCGCCGTACACCTGGAGCTTGGAGCCGAAGCCGCCGCCGACATCGGGGGCGATCACCCGCAGCCGGTGCTCGGGGATGGCGGTGACCATGGACAGGACGACCCGGGCGATGTGCGGGACCTGGGTGGAGGAGTACAGGGTGTACTCGTGGGACGCCGTCGGCGGTACGGCGACGACGGCGCGGGGCTCCATCGCGGAGGGGATCAGCCGCTGCTGGGTGTAGCGGCGGTGGAGGACGATGTCGGCCGCCGCCTTCTCGGCCTCGTAGTCGCCGGTGGCCAGCGGCCACACATAGCAGCGGTTGGTGCCGTGGGCCGAGTGGACGAGGGGCGAGCCGTCGGCGAGCGCCGCTTCCAGATCGAGTACGGGGGGCAGCGGTGTGTAGTCGACGTCGACCGCTTCGAGCGCGTCGGCCGCCGTGTAGCGGTCGCGGGCGATGACGACGGCCACGGGGTCGCCCGCGTAGCGGACCTCGTCCACGGCCACGGCCGGGTGGTCCGGCATCACGATGTCCTCGGTCACCGGCCAGACGCAGGGCATCGGGCCGAGGTCGTCCGCCGGCTCACGGCCGCTGAACGCGGCGATCACCCCGGGCCGCCGGCGGACCCGGGAGAGGTCGACGCGGTCGATCCGGGCGTGGGCCATGGGGCTGCGCAGGATCGCCATGTGCAGCAGTCCGGTCACGGCGATGTTGTCGGTCCAGGTGGTCTGTCCTGTGACGAGCCTGGCGTCCTCTTTACGGGTACGGGAGCGGCCGATCTCGGCGGTGGCGGCTGGCGCGTTCATACCGGCGCCTCCTGTCCGGCCCCGGCCCGCTGCGGGGCCTCCTGCCGCGCCGGGGCCTCCTGCCGCGCCGGGGTCTTCTGTCCGGCCGGGGCGTCCGCTCCTGCCGGGGCCTTTTGTCCGGCCCCCGCCCGCTCCGGGGCCGTCTCGTCGGCGGTGGGACCGGGCGCGCGGCGGCGGCGCTCCTCGGCGGCTGCCGCGAGGACGGCGCGCACGATGTTCTGGTAGCCGGTGCAGCGGCAGAGATTGCCTTCGAGGCCGAGGCGGATCTCCTCGGGCGACGGATCGGGGTTCTCCTTCAGCAGATCGCGCGCGGCCATGATCATGCCGGGGGTGCAGTAGCCGCACTGGAGCGCGTGCTGCTCGTGGAACGCGGTCTGGAGGGGGTCCCAGCCCGTCTCGGTGGCCAGCCCCTGGATGGTGGTCACCTCGCTGCCGTCGGCCTGGACGGCGAGGACGGCGCAGCTCTTGACGCTCTCGCCGTCGACGTCGACCGTGCAGGCCCCGCAGTTGGAGGTGTCGCAGCCGATCGGGGTACCGGTGAGGCCGAGGCGGTCGCGCAGATAGTGGACGAGGAGGAGCCGGGGTTCCACTTCGTCGTCGTAGCCGGTGCCGTCGACAGTCAGCGAGATATGTGTCATCCGGGCCTCCCAGGGAATGCCCCGAGACAGAGCGGGCTCTGAATCCTCGGTTCCGCTCTGTTACTGGCAACTCTAGGTCGCGACCCTCCGACGCGCGAGCCCTTGCCGAACGGACGAGCGACACCCCGCCGAACATCCGTCCGCACCAAATGTCGAAGTTGTGGGGTGGCCGCCCGAGGGTTCGGGCCGCATGGGAATCTTGCTCTGGCCGCCTGCCCGATCCCCCGTCGGGCCGGGAAACCGACAGTGCTGAAGGAATCCACGATGGCAACTCCCCTGTCCGCCTCCAGACTGCTCAAGGCACTGCGCGACGAAGGGCTCAAGGTCGTCGAGCACCGCAGCTGGCGTACGAACGACCGTAACCACAAGGGCCCGTGGGGGCCCGTGCACGGAGTGATGATCCATCACACGGTGACCTCCGGAACGATGAACTCCGTCGAACTCTGCTACAACGGCCACGCCAATCTGCCGGGTCCGCTGTGCCACGGGGTGATAGCCAAGGACGGCACGGTCTACCTCGTCAGCGCCGGGCGCGCGAACCACGCCGGGTCCGGAGACGACGATGTCCTGCGCGCGGTGATCGACGAGACCGCGCTGCCCGCCGACAACGAGGCGAACACCGACGGCAACCGGCACTTCTACGGCTTCGAGTGCGTCAACCTCGGCAACGGCAAGGACCCCTGGCCCGCCGCCCAGCTCACCGCGATCGAGAAGGCTTCGGCGGCGATCTGCCGGGCACACGGCTGGTCGCACCGCTCGGTGATCGGTCATCTGGAGTGGCAGCCGGGGAAGATCGACCCGCGCGGCTTCACCATGGGGTCGATGCGCACCCGGGTCGAGTCCCGGCTGACGGGCAGCCCCGCCCGCCCCGGTGAGCCCAAGCCGCCCCCGCCCAGGCCCGCGAAGTACGAGCCCTTCCCCGGTGCCGCCTTCTTCGCGGTGGGGCGGCGCAGCCCGGTCATCACGGCGATGGGCAAGCGGCTGGTGGCGGAGGGGTGCGGCCGGTACCAGTCCGGGCCGGGGCCGAACTGGACGGAGGCGGACCGGCAGTCGTACGCGGCCTGGCAGCGCAAGCTGGGGTTCACCGGCGACGCGGCCGACGGCATCCCGGGAAAGAGCAGCTGGGACCGGCTGAAGGTGCCCAACGTCTGAGGCGCGGGGCACGGTGTCCGTGTCCGTGTCCGTGTCCGTGTCCGTGTCCGACGGTGGTCATCGATGACTCTCCGCGTCCGGCGCGCGCGGTCGGGCACATCCGGCGCGCGGGTCGGCTCGGCCCACCGGCACCGGGTGCGGGCGGGTCGGCTCCACCGGGCACGGGCGGGTCGGCTCCACCGGCACCCGGCACGGGCGGGTCAGTTCGATCCGCCCGCGCCGGGCCCGTACCAGAGCGTGGTGACATTGCAGAACTCGCGGATACCGTGCGCCGCCAGTTCCCTGCCGTAGCCGGAGCGCTTGGCCCCGCCGAACGGCAGAGCGGGGTGGGAGGCCGTCATCCCGTTGAAGAAGACGCCTCCGGCCTCGATGTCCCGGGCGAACCGGGCGAGTTCGCCTTCGTCCCGTGTCCACACATTGGAACTCAGCCCGAAGGGAGTGTCATTGGCGAGGGCGACGGCCCCGTCCACATCGGCCACCCGGTAGACCGTGGCCACCGGGCCGAACGCCTCCTCGCGGTGGATCCGCATCCGGTCGCCGACTCCGGCCAGGACCGTGGGCTCGTAGTACCAGCCCCGGTCCAGGCCCGGCGGGCGACGGCCGCCGCACAGGGCGATCGCCCCGTGCTCCAGGGCGTCGTCGACGAGTTCTTCGAGGTCGGCCCGGCCCTGTTCGGTGGCGAGGGGGCCCACCTGGGTGGACTCGTCGGCCGGGTCGCCGACGGAGAGGCCGCGCATGCCCGCGGTGAAGCGCTCCAGGAACGCGTCATGGACATCGGCGTGGACGATGAACCGCTTGGCGGCGATGCAGGACTGGCCGTTGTTCTGCACCCGCGCCCTGACGGCCGTTTCGGCGGCCCGCTCCACATCGGCCGACGGCATCACGACGAAGGGATCGCTGCCGCCCAGCTCCAGGACCGTCTTCTTCACCTCGTCGCTCGCGATGGACCCCACGGAGCGGCCGGCCGGCTCACTGCCCGTCAGGGTCGCCGCCGCCACCCGGGGGTCGCGCAGTACGCCCTCGACGGCGGCGGAGCCCACCAGCAGGGTCTGGAAGCACCCCTCGGGGTAGCCCGCGCGGCGGAACAGATCCTCCAGATACAGCGCGGTCTGCGGCACATTGGACGCGTGCTTGAGGAGCCCGACATTGCCCGCCATCAGCGCGGGCGCGGCGAAGCGCACGACCTGCCACAGCGGGAAGTTCCACGGCATGACGGCCAGGATCACCCCGAGCGGCCGGTACCGCACCACCGCCCGGGCGGCCCCGGAGTCCGCCACATCGGCTGCCGACGGATGCTCGTCGGCGAGCAGTTCCGCCGCGCGCCCGGCGTACCAGCGCATCGCCTTCGCGCACTTCGCCACCTCGGCGCGGGCCGCCGCGATCGGCTTGCCCATCTCGGTCGTCATGGTGCGGGCGACCCGCTCGCCTTCCTCGTCCAGCAGCTCGGCGGCCCGTTCGAGGAGCCGGGAGCGGGTGGCGAAGCCGGTGGTGCGGTGGGTGTCGAAGGCACTGCGGGCGAGGGCGATCCGGCGTTCGACGGCGTCGGGGGTGAGGGGGGTGAAAGTACGGAGGGTCTCGCCGGTCGCGGGGTTGACGGTGGTGATGGGCATAGGTGCTCCGTAGGTGATGAGGTGGCCCGGGAGGGCCGTGCCCGGCTCAACCGGCGGCGGGTCGGGGTACGCCCGCCCGGGCTGAAAGGCGTGCCCGGCCGAGGCGCACGGCCGGTGTCACACTTGCGCGGGGCCGGCCTTGTTCTCCAGGCGGAGTTGGACGTCCTTCTCCTGGTCGCCCGCCGCCATCGCCTCCGCGCGGACGTCGAAGGCGGACGCGAGCGCTTCGCGGAGGCGGTCGACCGCCCAGTAGCCGCCCTGCATCTCGGCCTCGACGGGCGAGGTGAGGGGTACGGGACCGGGCGCTGTCCGGGCCTCCGCGACGTCGAAGGTGGCGGTCCACACCGCCACATGACCCTCGGACACGTATTCGGGCGTGTCGTCGTCCGCGCGATCGGATGCGTACAGCCGCCCCAGCAGCCGGAAGACCGTGTCGGCGTCCTCCCTGGTGCACCCGGTGATCGTCACCACGACCGGGGTGGCGAGTTGTTCGGTGCTCTTCACCGTGGTTCCTCACTCTCCATGCGCTGCTCAGGGCGGGGACCCCTTCCCAGGCTCGCCCGGGCGCGCGCCGGGTGCGAGTCGGGCGGACCGGTCGGGTGTCCGCGCCCCGCGCGGGAGGCGGACCGGTCGGGTGTCCGTGCCCCGCGCGGGGGGCGGACCGGTCGGGTGTCCGTGCCCCGCGGGCTCAGCGCGGGGTCAGCCGGAGGGTTCGTCGGGGACAGGCTGTTCGGGGTGGACCGACCCGCTGCGCGGCTCTCCGCTGCGGCCCGCACCCGACTGGTCGGTGTCCGGGAGGCTCCGGTCGGCCGCTTCGCCCGACGACGGGGTACGGGGCACATCCAGCGGATCGCCGTCCTCGTGTTCGCGGCTCTGCTGGTCCGGCGGGTCCCTGGGGACCGGCCCTTCGGGATCCCGGTCCGGCCCGTGGCGTTCGCGCATGGTGGGTTCCTCTCGTACGGGGAAGGCGGGGGCTGTGGGGAGGGCGGGGGGCTGTGGGGAGGGCAGGCTCCGTACGAGTACCCTGCAGCACGGGGAATAACGGGGAACCCGGAATCCGTTGACGTCCAGGCACGTGGTGGGGGCTGCCCGGGGCAGGCATGTTCTCGCGACATCGGCAGGCCCCGGAGGCCACAGGCATGCCGCACAGGACGACAGACGAGCCGGCAGCGGCAGTCACCCGGGGCGGCACGGGCACCGGCAGAGCGGTGGTGCCCGTCCTGGCGTTCGCGGGTATCACCGTCGCCGTGATGCAGACGCTGCTCGTCCCGGTCATCAAGGATCTGCCGGCCCTGCTGAGCACCAGCCCCGCCAACGCCACCTGGGTCCTGACGGCCACATTGCTCGCGGGCGCGGTGGCCACCCCGATCATGGGACGGCTGGGCGATCTGCGGGGCAAGCGGCGGATGCTGCTGGCCAGCCTCGGGATCATGGTCGTCGGATCGCTGGTCTGTGCCTTCACCGATGATCTGGTGACGATGATCGCCGGGCGCGCGTTGCAGGGCTTCGCCATGGGCGCGATACCCCTCGGCATCGGCATCATGCGCGATGTGCTGCCCCCCGACCGGCTCGCTTCGGGGATGGGGCTGATGAGTTCCTCCATCGGAGTGGGCGGCGGACTCGCTCTGCCCGGGGCCGCGCTGGTCGCCCAGCACAGCGACTGGCACACGCTGTTCTACGCCTCGGCCGGTCTGGGCGTGCTGTCGATGCTGGCGACGGTCCTCGTCGTACCGGAGCCGTCGCTGCGCGCGCCGGGCGGTTTCGACCTGCCGGGCGCGCTGGGGCTGTCCACGGGCCTCGTCCTGTTTCTGCTGCCCATCACCAAGGGCGGCGACTGGGGCTGGACCTCACCGGTGACCCTGGGCCTGTTCGCCGCGTCGGCCGTCGTCCTCGCGCTGTGGGGAGTGTGGGAGCTGCGCATCGCCGCGCCCCTGGTGGATCTGCGCACCACCGCCCGCCGGGAGGTGCTGCTCACCAATCTGGCCTCGATCATGCTCGGGGTGGCGTTCTACGCCGTCTCGCTGGTCCTCCCCCAACTGCTGCAACTGCCCGAGTCGACCGGCTACGGGCTGGGCCGGTCGATGGTGATGGCCGGGCTCTGTGTCGCACCCCTCGGGCTGACCATGATGCTCGTCGCCCCTCTCTACTCCCGGGTCGCGGGCAAGTACGGCCCCAAGGCGGCGCTGCTGACCGGGATGGTGATCATGTCCACGGGCTATGGCGCGGGCATCGTCATGATGAGTGCGGCCTGGCAGACGGTCGTTGTCTCGGTGGTGCTGGGCGCGGGCATCGGCTTCGCTTACGCGGCGCTGCCCGCCCTGATCGTCGGGGCCGTCGATCCCTCCCAGACCGGGGCGGCGAACGGTCTCAACGCCCTGATGCGGTCGATCGGCACCTCCGTGTCGAGCGCGGTCATCGGAATGGTCCTGGCGCGCACGGCCGTCCCCATGGGTGATGTCCTCGTGCCCAGCCTGGAGGGCTTCCGGCTCTCCTTCATGATCGCCACGGGCGCGATGCTGCTCGGTCTGGTGCTCGCCGCGGCGCTGCCCGGGCGCAAGGGCCCGGCCCGCCCGGTCCCGCGCGCCAGTGGCGGGGACACCCCGGCGGGCCGGGAGGCTCAGCCGGTCGCGCCCACCCGGGGCGGCGGCTGAGGCCCCCGCCGTACCCACGCGAGAAGGACGACGGAGGCGACGGCCGCCAGCGCGCACCAGGTGGAGACGAACTCCGTGCGCCACAGCAGCGCGCAGCACGCCGAGCAGCCACAGCGCCCGCTCCGGCCAGCGCGCCGAGCAGTCGCAGCACCCGGTCGCCGGAGAGCAGCAGCGCGCCGACCGTCGCCAGCAGATACCCGGCGGTGAGCAGCGGCGCGAAGGGCAGATCCAGCAGACAGCCGACGGTCCGGCCGCGGATCTCGGCCGTGACCGTGCGGGTGGTGAGGCAGTACCCGAGGACGGCCGCCGTCACCAGACCCGACGCGACCGGGGCGGCGAGCCGCCGGCGTACGGCGGCGGGCGAGACGAGCAGCACCGCCAGCGGCACCCAGAGCGGCAGTACCGGCAGTGCGATCACCGCCCACACGTCGGTGGCCGCGCCCTGGCCGCCACCGCCGCGCCAGAGAACGGACTCGACGATCTGATGCGCCCCGAGCAGCAGGGGCAGCGCGGCGAGCGGCAGATCGCGACTGCGGCGGACGCGCACGACACAGACCGTCCCGATCGCGCAGATCCCCGCGCCCGCCACCAGGTCGGCCGTCGCGCTCCAGCACATGGGCCCATCCGGTCGGCAGGGGTCGGGCAGTCCCTGGAGCTATAGCCGGGACCGGCGGTTCCT
Source organism: Streptomyces sp. NPDC055078 (assembly GCF_053607985.1). NCBI lineage: Bacteria > Bacillati > Actinomycetota > Actinomycetes > Kitasatosporales > Streptomycetaceae > Streptomyces > Streptomyces sp. NPDC055078. The sequence goes on along the minus strand of NZ_JBSGUP010000054.1, from coordinate 14,390 downwards.
ACGCCCCCGGAACCGGTTCCTGTGCCCCCGGGGCGCCGATCGCGGGGTCCCGCCGGAGCCTGCGATTGGCGAGTACGGGCACGGCCCGGCGTACGGAGGCGACCTCGGCCGGGTCCACATCGGCGACCAGCAGTCCGGGCGCGGCCTCCAGCCGTGACCGCACGGTGCCGTCGGGGCCGATGAGCGCGCTGTACCCGATCCCGGCCGGGACCCCGGTGCGCACCTCCCGGCCGGAGGCCGCCGGGTCCGCCTGGTCCACGGCGGCGACCCACAGGGTGGCGTCCAGCGCCCGGGCCCGGATCAGCAGCTCCCACTGGTCGCGCTTGCCGGGGCCGTCGCCCCAGGACGCGGGCAGCAGTGTGAGGACGGCTCCGGCGTCCGCGTGGGCCCGGAACAGTTCGGGGAAGCGGACGTCGTAGCAGGTGGCGAGGCCGATCCGGATGTCCGCCACCTCGATGGTGACGACCTCGGAGCCGGCGGCGACGGTCGCGGACTCGGTGAAGCCGAAGGCGTCGTACAGATGGATCTTGTCGTAGGCCGCCTCGACCCCGGGGCCGGTGGCCAGCAGGGTGTTGGTCACCTTGCCGTCGGCGGCCGGTGTGAACATCCCGGCGACCACGACCACACCGGTCTCCTCGGCGATCTTCCGCACCCCGGTGGCCCAGGGCCCGTCCAGCGGCTCCGCCAGCGGGGCGAGCCGGGTGCCGAAGCAGGCCATGGTCGCCTCCGGCAGGACGACGGCCGCCGCGCCCGATTCGGCGGCGCGGCGAGCCTGCTCCCGTACGGTGACGAGATTGCGCGCGGGGTCGGGGCCGGTGGTGATCTGGCTCAGGGCGATGCGCATGAAACTGTCCCTCGGAGTGCGTCGACGGGCCGGGTGTCACGGTCCAGCCTGCGCCATCGCGACGGCCCGCCGCACCCTCCGGGCGGTTCCAGGGGCTTCTCCCCGGGCTTCCCCGCGGGCTTCTCTCAGGGCTTCGGGGGCTGCTGCGGGGGTTCGTGCAGCCCGAACGGCGAGCCCTGGTCGTCATGACAGAACATGAACCGGCCGAAGCGGGCGAGCGTCTCCTCACTCTCCCCGAAGTCGAGGTCGTCCACCGAGCCGCCGAGTTCCACGACGCGGGCGAGTGCGGCCGTCATGTCCTCGACCCGGAAGAAGAGATACGGCGTGGCCGCGGGGTCGCCCCCGTGGACTCCGCCGGGGACGTTGGGGGTACCGATGGCGTAGCCCCCGCCCTCCGTCGAGCCCTGGTCGAAGGACCAGCCGAAGAGGGAGCCGTAGAAGGTGCGGGCCTGTTCGAAGTCACCCACACCGAGTTCGAAGAACGAGATCTCACCGGCCATGGCTGCGTCGCCTTCCCTGGGGTGACGGTGCCCCTACGGTACGGCGCGGGCCGTGCCCCCGCACCCCCTGTCCCGCGCGGGCGCGGGGCGCTGTCCTCAAACGCCGGACAGGCTCACTACAGGCACCCGGGCCCCAGCCCCGCACTCGTGCACGCCCCCGCGCCCAAGGGCCCGTCCTCAAACTCCCCCAGACTTCGTCCGGGGGGACCCCCAACAGGCTGAATATGCGCACCCCTGCCTCCAAGAGGCGAAGCTCTGGGGGAGTTCAAGGCGCACGGTCCGGACGCGGAACCCCGGACGACCAGCCGCAACGTGCGTCGGCTGACGCACACCCCTACGGGGTGTCCTCAAACTCCCCCAGACTTCGTCCGGGGGGACCCCCAACAGGCTGAATATGCGCACCCCTGCCTGCAAGAGGCGGAGTTATGGGGGAGTTCAAGGCGCGCGGTCCGGGCACGGAACCCCGGACGACCAGCCGCAACGTGCGTCGGCTGACGCGCACCCCTCCGGGGTGTCCTCAAACGCCGGACGGGCTGGTTCTGCCCACCCGGCCCGCCAGACTCGGCCGGGCCCTGGCTGCCCCAACGAGCACCGAGCAACCCCACCGGCACAGAACAACCCAACCCCTGGGGTCCCGAGAACCCGCCCTTCCGGCATCGCGAACACCCAGCCCTCCGGCACCCGTACACCGCCCCTCCGGCATCGGCCAATCCCCGCCCCGCCGACACCGAATCCCATCCCCTCCGGCATCGGGCCATCCCGTCCCCTCCGGGATCAGGCAATCCCAGCCCCTCCGGCGATTGAGGAGCAGGGGGTCCCCCACGCCCGCAAGGGCGTAGGGGGGCGGTTCGGGGCAGCGCCCCGACAAGAACCCGCGCCCGGGCGGGACCCGGGCAGGACCCGGACCGGACCGGGCGACAGGTCCGGGGTACCCACGGGCGGCAGATGCGTGAGCGCAGCGGATAAGGCATGGAATCGGGGCGATCAAGGCCACCCCCACGTCGCTAAGGTCACAGCCCGTGCCCCTCCTGCACAGTTGTGTGCATGTCCTAGCATCCGAGCATGACGGTCCTCCCCGACGACGGGTTCCCGCTGGCCGCCGAATTCCCGGACGCCACCCCTGAGCAGTGGCAGCAGCTGATCGCCGGCGTGCTGCGCAAGGCAGGCAAGGACATTCCGGACTCGGCTGCCGAGGGCGCGCTGTCCACAACCCTGGAGGACGGGCTCGCCACCCGTCCCCTCTACACGGCGGCCACGGCGGCCACGGCGGAAGGCGGCGCCGCGAACGCCGGCCTCCCGGGCTTCGCCCCCTTCACCCGGGGCGGCACGCCCGAGGGCGGCGCGGTGTCCGGCTGGGATGTGCGGCAGCGCCATGACCGGCCGGACCCGGTGCGGGCCAACGAGGCGGTGCTCGCGGATCTGGAGAACGGGGTCAGCTCGCTGTGGCTGACCGTCGGGGAGGCCGGAATCCCGGTCTCCGGGCTGGCCAAGGTGCTGGAGGGCGTGTATCTGGACCTGGCGCCCGTGGTCCTCGACGCGGGGGCCTCGTTCGACGCCACGGCCCGGGAGTTCCTGCGGATCTGCGCGGAGCGGGGCATCACCACACCGCTCGGCAATCTGGGGGCCGACCCGCTGGGGCACGCGGCGCGGACCGGCGCGTACGACGATGTCGATGGCCACCACGCCACGGCGGCCGAGCTGGCCCGGCTCTGTCACACGGCGCACCCCGGACTGCGGGCGCTGACGATCGACGCGCTGCCGTACCACGAGGCCGGGGCGTCGGCGGCGCAGGAGCTGGGGTGCTCGCTGGCGACCGGTGTCGCGGCGCTGCGCGAGCTGACCGCCGCCGGGCTCGATGTCGCGGCGGCCTGCGGGCAGCTGGAGTTCCGCTACGCGGCCACCGCCGATCAGTTTCTGACGATCGCCAAGCTCCGGGCCGCCCGTCGGGTGTGGGGACGGGTCGCCGAGGCGAGCGGGGCGCGGGCCGCCGGGGCACAGCGGCAGCACGCGGTGACCTCGCCGGTGATGATGACCCGGCGCGACCCGTGGGTGAACATGCTGCGGACGACGGTCGCCTCGCTCGCCGCGGGGGTGGGCGGCGCGGACGCCGTGACCGTGCTGCCGTTCGACCACGCGATCGGGCTGCCGGACGCCTTCGCCCGCCGGATCGCCCGGAACACCTCGACGATCCTGGTGGAGGAGTCGCATGTCGCCCGGGTCATCGACCCGGCGGGCGGCTCCTGGTACGTGGAGCGGCTGACCGATGAACTCGCGCAGGCCGCCTGGGACCGGTTCCAGGAGATCGAGCGGGCGGGCGGCCAACTGGCCGCGCTCCGCGGTGGTCTGATCGGCGAGCGGATCGAGCGCACCTGGGGCGAGCGGCAGAAGAAGCTCGCCAGGCGGCGTGAGCCGGTCACCGGGGTCAGTGAGTTCCCGCTGCTGTCGCAGACCCCGGTGGCACGCGACCCCGCGCCCGCCGTGCCGTCCGGCGGTCTGCCGAGGGTGCGCCGGGACGAGGCGTTCGAGGCGCTGAGGGCCCGCTCGGACGCGCATCTGGCGGCGACCGGGGCCCGGCCCCGGGTGTTCATCGCGGCGATCGGCCCGGCGTCGGCGCATACCGCGCGCACCACCTTCGCCGCCAATCTCTTCCAGGCGGGCGGGATCGAGCCGGTCCATGACCCGGTCTCCGTCGACGCGTCGTCGGTCGCCGGGGCGTTCACCGCCAGCGGGGCGGAGGTCGCGTGTGTCTGTTCCAGCGACGCGCTCTACGCCGAGCAGGCGGGGCCGGTGGCCGGGGCCCTGAAGGCCGCGGGGGCGCGGCGGGTGTATCTCGCGGGACGCCCCGGCGAACAGCGTGAGACTTATGTACGGGCGGGGGTCGACGAGTTCGTCGCCGCAGGTGATGACGCGGTCGCCGTCCTCGCCTCCGTACTCGACCGGATCGGAGTGGCGTGATGGGTACCCCGGACTTCACCGAGGCGGCCGAGGTGACGGAAGCCGCGGGCATCCCGGACTTCACCGGCGTCGAGCTGGGGACCGGCGCATCCGCCGGGTCCGACGACCAGTGGCGTACGGCCGTCAAGGAGGCCACCGGCAGGGGTGACGGCGATCTGGTGTGGGAGACGCCGGAGGGCATCCCGGTCAAGCCGCTCTACACCGGGCAGGATCTCGCCGGGCTGGACTTCCTGGGCACCTATCCGGGTATCGCGCCGTATCTGCGCGGCCCGTATCCCACGATGTACGTCAACCAGCCGTGGACGATCCGGCAGTACGCCGGGTTCTCCACCGCCGAGGAGTCCAACGCCTTCTACCGGCGCAATCTGGCCGCCGGGCAGAAGGGTCTGTCGGTCGCCTTCGATCTGCCGACCCACCGCGGCTACGACAGCGACCACCCACGGGTGACCGGCGATGTCGGTATGGCCGGGGTCGCGATCGACTCGATCTACGACATGCGGCAGCTGTTCGACGGGATTCCGCTGGACCGGATGAGTGTGTCGATGACGATGAACGGGGCCGTACTGCCCGTTCTCGCGCTGTACATCGTGGCCGCCGAGGAGCAGGGCGTACCGCCCGAGAAGCTGGCCGGGACCATTCAGAACGACATCCTCAAGGAGTTCATGGTCCGCAACACCTATATCTATCCGCCCGGCCCCTCGATGCGGATCATCTCGGACATCTTCTCGTACACCTCGCAGAAGATGCCCCGCTACAACTCGATCTCGATCTCCGGGTATCACATCCAGGAGGCGGGCGCGACGGCCGATCTGGAGCTGGCGTACACGCTCGCGGACGGTATGGAGTATCTGCGGGCAGGCATCGGCACGGGCCTCGATGTGGACGCGTTCGCGCCCCGGCTGTCGTTCTTCTGGGCGATCGGGATGAACTTCTTCATGGAGGTCGCCAAGCTGCGGGCGGCGCGGCTGCTGTGGGCGAAGCTGGTGAAGACGTTCGACCCGAAGAACCCCAAGTCGCTGTCGCTGCGCACCCACTGCCAGACCTCGGGCTGGTCCCTGACCGCGCAGGACGTCTTCAACAATGTGACGCGTACCTGTGTGGAGGCCATGGCGGCGACCCAGGGGCACACCCAGTCCCTGCACACCAACGCGCTGGACGAGGCGCTCGCCCTGCCGACCGACTTCTCGGCGCGGATCGCCCGTAACACCCAGCTGCTGCTTCAGCAGGAGTCGGGGACGAACCGGGTCATCGACCCGTGGGGCGGCAGCGCCTATGTGGAGCGGCTGACACACGATCTGGCCCGGCGGGCCTGGCAGCACATCGAGGAGGTCGAGGCGGCCGGGGGCATGGCGCGGGCCATCGACGCGGGTATCCCGAAGCTGCGGGTGGAGGAGGCGGCGGCCCGTACCCAGGCGCGGATCGACTCCGGGCGCCAGCCCGTCATCGGGGTCAACAAGTACCGGGTCGAGACCGATGAGGAGATCGACGTACTGAAGGTCGACAACTCCTCGGTGCGCACCCAGCAGATCGCCAAGCTGCGACGGCTGCGCGAGGAGCGCGACGACCGGGCGTGCCAGGACGCGCTGCGGGCGCTGACCGAGGCCGCCGGGCGCGACCCGGGACCGGGCCTTGAGGGCAATCTGCTGGCCCTGGCGGTGGACGCGGCACGGGCGATGGCGACGGTCGGGGAGATCTCCGACGCCCTGGAGAAGGTGTACGGGCGCCACGCGGGCCAGATCCGTACGATCTCCGGTGTGTACAGGAACGAGGCGGGCGAGTCCCCTTCCGTGGAGCGCACCCGGGCGCTGGTGGCGGAGTTCGAGCGGGCGGAGGGCCGCCGTCCGCGCATCCTGGTGGCGAAGATGGGGCAGGACGGGCACGACCGGGGCCAGAAGGTCATCGCCACGGCCTTCGCCGATCTCGGTTTCGATGTCGATGTCGGCCCGCTGTTCCAGACGCCGGGCGAGGTGGCCCGGCAGGCGGTGGAGGCGGATGTCCATATCGTCGGGGTGTCCTCGCTGGCCGCCGGCCATCTCACGCTGGTGCCCGCGCTGCGGGCGGAACTGGCGGCCGAGGGCCGGGAGGACATCATGATCGTGGTGGGCGGGGTGATCCCGCCCCAGGATGTGGCGACGCTCCGCGAGGAGGGTGCCGCGGCGGTGTTCCCGCCGGGCACGGTGATCCCGGACGCCGCGCACGATCTGGTGAAGACGCTGGCCGCCTCGCTCGGCCACGAGTGGTGAGAGGGTGCGTCTGATGCCCTCAGCGGTCCCGAGCGTCGACATCGACAGTTACGTCAAGGGGGTACGGGACGGGTCGCGGGCGTACATCGCCCGGGCGATCACCCTGGTGGAGTCCACCCGTCCCGACCACCGGGCGCTCGCGCAGCGGCTGCTGACGGAGCTGCTGCCGTACGCGGGCAGTGCGCGGCGGGTGGGGATCAGCGGTGTCCCGGGGGTCGGCAAGTCCACCTTCATCGACGCCGTGGGAACCCTGCTGACGGGTCGCGGCCACCGGGTCGCGGTGCTCGCGGTCGATCCGTCCTCCAGCCGTACGGGCGGTTCCATCCTGGGCGACAAGACGCGGATGGAACGCCTCGCGACGGACCCGGCAGCGTTCGTCCGGCCCTCGCCGACATCGGGCACGCTCGGCGGCGTGGCGAAGGCGACCCGGGAGACCATCGTGGTGATGGAGGCCGCCGGGTACGACGTGGTGCTGGTGGAGACGGTCGGCGTGGGCCAGTCGGAGACCGCCGTGGCCAATATGGTCGATACGTTTCTGCTGCTCACGCTCGCCCGGACCGGCGATCAGCTCCAGGGCATCAAGAAGGGCGTCCTGGAGCTGGCCGATGTGATCGCGGTGAACAAGGCCGACGGGCCCCATGAGCGCGATGCCCGCTCGGCGGCCCGGGAACTGGCGGGCGCGCTGCGGCTGATGCACTCCGCCGACGCGGCCTGGACTCCCCCGGTGCTGTTCTGCAGCGCCCGGGAAGCCACCGGTCTCGACACCCTGTGGGAGCGGGTCGAGCAGCACCGCGCCCTGCTGGATTCGACCGGCCGGCTCGCCGCCAAGCGCCGCGACCAGCAGATCGACTGGGCCTGGTCGATGGTCCACGACGAACTGCGCGACCGGCTGCGCGATCACCCCGGGGTGCGGGCGCTGGCCCCCGGGCTCGAACAGCAGGTGCGGGACGGGGAGCTGACGGCGACTCTGGCGGCGGAGCGGATCCTGGAGGCGTTCCAGCGGCCGGGGTAGGGACCTTCGGGACCGGCCCGCACCGCTGGCAGGGATGGGGCGGCCCGCCGGAGGACGGGGCCGCCGGAGGACGGGGCCGCCGGAGGACGGGGCCGCTCGCGGGCACGACGGCAGCGGGCGCCGAAGCGGGCCGGTGTGCGCGCCCCGACAGGCCGTACCGGCTGCCCGGCCTCTACGCCACGGCCTGCGGCGGCGAGTAGCGTGAGCGCATGATCCGCCGGGCGCGGGCGCTTCCGGGGCACGTGCACGGCAGCACAGACTCGGCTGCACAGACTCGGCGGTACAGACTCGGGGCCGGGCGAACCGCCGGGCGAACCGCAGGGAAGGTGAAGGCGGGATGAGGCTCACGATCCTCGGCGGCGGAGGTTTCCGGCTGCCGCTGGTCTACCGCGCGCTGCTCGACGACCGGGCCGAGGGCCGGGTCACCCGTGTCGTTCTGCACGATCTGGACGCGGGCCGGCTGGCCGCCGTCGTACGGGTGCTCGCCGACCAGGCGGCCGGGGTCGCGGACGCCCCCGAGGTCAGTGCGACCACCGATCTCGACGAGGCGCTGCGCGGTGCCGACTTCGTCTTCTCGGCGATCCGGGTCGGTGGTCTCGAAGGACGGGCGGCGGACGAGCGCATCGCGCTCGCGCAGGGGGTGCTGGGCCAGGAGACCGTCGGCGCCGGCGGTGTCGCGTACGGGCTGCGGACGGTCCCGGTGGCCACCGCGATCGCGCGCCGGGTGGCGCGGCTGGCACCCGGCGCCTGGGTCATCAATTTCACCAACCCGGCCGGTCTGGTCACCGAGGCCATGGCGGGCGTTCTGGGCGACCGGGTGATCGGCATCTGTGACTCCCCGGTGGGTCTGGGGCGGCGGGTCGCCGGGGTGCTGGGTGCGGATCCCGCGACGGCCCATATCGACTACGCGGGTCTCAACCACCTCGGCTGGCTGCGCGGCCTGCGGGTCGGCGGCCGAGATCAGCTCCCCCGGCTGCTGGCCGACCCCGCGCTGCTGGGCTCCTTCGAGGAGGGCAGGCTCTTCGGCGCCGACTGGCTCCGCTCGCTCGGCGCGATCCCGAACGAATATCTGCACTACTACTACTTCAACCGGGAGACGGTCCGCGCCTACCGGGAGGCGGAGCGGACCCGGGGGGCGTTTCTGCGTGACCAGCAGGCCCGGTTCTACCGGGAGATGGAGCGGCCGGGCACCCCCGCGCTGACCACCTGGGACCGGGTACGCGCCGAACGCGAGGCCACCTATATGGCGCACAACCGGGACGCGGCCGGAGCGGGCGCCCGGGACGCGGCCGATCTGGAGTCCGGCGGCTATGAGCGGGTCGCCCTGGCCCTGATGCGGGCCATCGCCCACCATCAGCGGGCCACCCTGATCCTCAACGTCCGCAACCGGGGTGCCCTGTCGCCCCTGGACGCCGACGCGGTGGTCGAGGTCCCGTGCCTGGTGGACGGGAACGGCGCGCACCCGCTCGCCGTCACCCCGCTGCCGGACCACGCCACCGGTCTGGTCACCGCCGTCAAGGCCGTCGAGCGGGAGGTGCTGGCCGCCGCCGCGAGCGGTGAGCGCGCACGGGCGGTGAGCGCGTTCGCGCTGCATCCGCTGGTGGACTCGGTGGGCGTGGCCCGCCGGCTGGTGGACGAGTACACCGCGGCTCACCCCGCACTCGGATACCTCCGCTAGGGCTGTCCCGTAATCTGCGGTGGATCAGAGCGCGGCGTCAGATGCATGGGGTCTCTCCAGGCCCGATCATCAGACCGCCGAATCCGATCGGTACGGCGATCGCGGTCGCGGTGCCCACCAGCAAGGTGACCGCGACGATCGTCGCCACACGTGTTCGGTGCACGCTGCTTCCCGGCGAGGTCGCGAGGTCTTCCCCGAGGCCGAGTGCGTTCAACGGACGGCCGTCACGAGCGCGAGGGCGAGCCCGGCGGCGAGTAGCGGTACGAAAGGCACGCTCACGTCGAGCCCTCGTCCGGCCAGGGTGCCGGCGTTCCAGTGCCGCATCCGGTCGAAAGCCGCCGGGTCCAGCAGCATCATGCTGGTCGTGATCCCGGTCAGCACAGCGCCGAGCGCGACTCAGGCCAGAGTGAGCCGCACCGGATCGGCGGGCCCGCGCCTGGCCGAACCGATCAGATGGACCACGGCGGTGGACAGCAGCGCGCCGACGAGGGCGAGCCAGGCGTATCCGCTGATCGAGCCGACTCCGAACACACTGATCCCGATCGCGACGGCCGGCGCCGCTCCGGCGTTGACGCCCAGGATTCCGGGATCGGCGAGGGGATTGCGGGTCAGCGCTCGCACGTATCCGACGCAACTGTCGACGTGCCCCCATGGCCCCGGGCTCGAAAACTGCCCGGACTTCCGGGCCCTGGTCGACGTACCCGGCTCGCTGCGGGCGTCCACGGTCTGGTTCCTCCGCGGACAGAACCACGCAGCGCGGGCGGATATCGGTAGGTATCGATAGAATTCGACCATGGCAGAGCGCCCCGTCGCTCCGACCGCACCCGAACTCGTCCTCACCACCGACGACGGTTCCACGGTGATGAGCCCGAGCCGGGATTACCACGTCGGGCGCGACCCCCAGAGCGATATCGTGCTCAACGACGCCCGGGTGTCGTGGCACCACGCGGTGCTGCGGACCGAGGACGGCCACTGGACCGTCGAGGACGAGCACTCCACCAACGGCACCTTCGCCGACGGTGCGCGCGTCCATGAGCGGGATGTCGGCGCGGGCTGTGTCCTGCGCTTCGGCAGTGCCGCCGACGGCCCGCGCGCGGTGCTCGCGGACCACCGGCCGACCACCCGGGCCGAACGCCCCTCCGCCGTCTCCGCGCCCGCCGCCACCAGCACCTTCAAACAGCCGACGACCGTACGCCCGCTGCCGACCCGTACCGTCCGCATCGGCCGGGACCCCGGCAACGACCTCGTCATCGACGATCTGACCGTCTCACGCACCCACGCGGAGCTGCGCACCCGCCCGGACGGCGGATACGAGATCGCCGACCTCGGCTCCCACAACGGCACCTTCCTCAACGGCGCCACCGTCGCCACCGCCCCGGTCTCCCCCGGCGACATCATCGGCATCGGCCACTCCGCGTTCTGCCTGGTCGGCGACCAGCTCCAGGAGTACGTCGACACCGGCGAGATCTCGCTCGACGTCCAGCAGCTCGCGGTCACCGTCGACCGGGGGAGCAAGACCCTGCTGGACCATGTCTCCTTCCCCGTGGGCGAGAAGTGCCTGCTCGCCGTGGTCGGCCCCAGCGGCGCCGGAAAATCCACCCTGCTCAACGCCCTCACCGGACTGCGCCCCGCCGACCACGGCACCGTCCTGTACGACGGCCGTGATCTCTACCGCGACTACGCGGAGTTGCGCAGGCGCATCGGGCTGGTGCCGCAGGACGACATCCTGCACACGCAGCTCACCGTGCGCGCCGCCCTGGGGTACGCCGCCGAACTGCGGTTCCCCCAGGACACGGCGAAGGCCGAGCGCCAGGCGCGCGTCGCCGAGGTGATCCGGGAACTGGGCCTCGACCAGCGCGCCGACCAGCGTATCCACAGCCTTTCGGGCGGCCAGCGCAAACGGGTGAGCGTCGCCCTGGAGCTGCTGACGAAGCCGTCGCTGCTCTTCCTCGACGAGCCGACCTCGGGGCTCGACCCCGGCATGGACCGCTCGGTCATGCAGATGCTGCGCGGGCTGGCGGACGACGGGCGGACCGTCATCGTCGTCACCCACAGTGTGCTCAGCCTCGATGTGTGCGACCGGCTGCTGGTGCTCGCCCCCGGTGGCCGGATCGCCTACTACGGGCCGCCCGAAGACGCCCTGGCGTTCTTCGGCTTCGAACGGTGGCCGGAGGCGTTCGAGGCGTTCGAGGGCGACCGCGAGCGGGACTGGGCGGGCACCTACCGCGACTCCCCCTTCCACCAGCGGTATATCGCCGGTTCCTCCGCACAGCCGTCCCCTGCCACGGACACGGCTGCCACGGCCGCCACGGCCGCCACGGCCGCCACGGGCATCGCCCCACCGCCCAAGGCCCAGAGCAGGCGTGCCCAGCTGTGGACGCTGATACGCCGGTACACAGCCGCGCTCGGCGCCGACCGGACGTTCCTCGCCATCATGATCGCGCTGCCGTTTGTGATGGGCGCGATGGCCCGGGCACTGGCCGGCAGCCGGCTCGACCGGGAGACGGCGATGAACGCGCTGCTCATCCTGTGTGTCGGCGGGGTGCTCACGGGCGCGGCCAACGCCGTGCGGGAACTGGTCAAGGAACGGGTGATCTATCAGCGGGAGCGGGCCGTCGGCCTGTCCAGATCCGCGTATCTGATGTCCAAGGTGGTGGTGCTCGGCACGATCACCGTGCTCCAGGCCGTCGTGCTCACCCTGGTCGGACTGGCCGGTGTCGACCTCAACGCCCCCGGCGGCAAAGGGGTGCTGATGCCACCGCTGCTGGAGATCACCCTCGCGGTCGCGCTGCTGTCGTTCACGGCCATGATGCTCGGTCTGCTGGTCTCCGCGCTGGTGCGCAAGGAGGAGGTCACCATGCCGCTGCTGGTGCTCCTCGCCATCATCCAGGTCGTCTTCTGCGGTGCGCTGCTCCAGCTGGACGGGCTGCCGGTGGCCCAGCAGCTGGCCTGGCTGGTGCCCTCCCGGTGGGCGCTGGGGGCCATGGCGGGCACCATCGGCCTTGGCCGGATCGTCCCCGGCGAACTGACCCGGGACCCGCTGTTCGCGCACTCCGCGGGGGTGTGGCTGACCAATATGGGCATGATGGTCGCCCTGTCGGTCGTGTTCGGCTTCCTGGTCTCGCGGCTGCTGCGCCGCCGTGAGCCCGCCGTGATGCGGAAGTAGGGCGGAACGACCCATGACCATCGAGGACTTCCGTCCCACCCATGTGGTGCCGCGTGAGGGGCTGCCCGCCTGGGAGGCCCCTGATGTGTCCCGGCCCACCGAGCCCCTGGACCCGCTGCTGCCGGTGCAGCTGCTGGACCGGCGCGGGGACTGGGGGCGGGTGCTGTGCGCGAACGGCTGGTCCGCCTGGGTGGACGGCCGGCTGCTGGTCGCCGTGCCGCAGAACCCCCCGGCCTCCGGCCTCCCCCTCGCCAGGACCGCCGATCCGCGCCCGCTGCTGGGCCGGGTCGCCAAGGCCCTGGACCAGTACCGGCGCGCGGCGGACGAACTCGCGGACGGCCGGATCGACAGGGAGACCTTCCGCCGCCGTACGCGGGGGCTGCGGGTGGGCGCGGTGGTCGACGGGGAGTCGGTGTGGCTGTACGACGCGGAGCACGAGCGCTGGGTGTACGCCGACGGCGGGCGCACCAGCACCTTCGCCGCCCCGTCGGACCCGGCGGCCGACCGCCCGGAGCCGGATACGCCCCAGCCCCCGCCCGCGCCCCCCGAGCCCCCCGAGCCTCTGTTGGACGCCCCGAGAGCTTCGGGCGGCCGGGACGCGGAGCCCACCCGCGCGGACGACACGGCGGCCGACCGACCGCCACCGGGCCCCGCACCCACCCGCACCCGCGCGGCCGGGGAGCCACCCACCACCCCACCGCCGCAGGACGTCGCACCCACCCGCGCGGCGGACGACACAGCGGCGGACCGACCGCCACAGGACCTCGCACCCACCCGCGCGGCCGGGGAGCCACCCGGTGCCCGGCCGACCGCGGCGGCGGAACCGGTCGACACGCCCCGTGCCGACCCCGACGGGTACGGGGACACCCGGGACGGGACGGAGCCGGACACGACGAACGGGAGCGTACGGCCAACCCGGGACGGTACTCCGTACGGCCATGAGCCGACGCGGCTCGCGGCCACGCCCGAGGACACCCGCACCCGGCGGGATGACGGCTGATGGCGGGCGGCCCGGACGACGACCGTGACCAGCGCGGGACCGGTCTGCCCGCCGGGCGGCCGTCCGATCTCGTGGGGAAGCAGATCGCGGGGTACCGCGTCGAGCGGGAGATCGGGCGGGGCGGGATGGCGGTGGTGTACCGCGCCCGGGATCTGCGGCTGGAGCGGACCGTCGCCCTCAAGCTCCTCGCCCCCGAACTGGCCCGCAACGACACGTTCCGCAAGCGGTTCACCCATGAGTCACGGGTGGCCGCGGCCATCGACCACCCGCATATCGTGCCGGTGTTCGAGGCGGGCGAGACCGAGGGCGTCCTGTACATCGCGATGCGCTATGTCGCGGGCCAGGATCTGCGGGCACTCCTCAACCGTGAGGGGCCGCTGCCCGCGCCCAAGGCGGGCCGTATCGCCGCACAGGTCGCGTCGGCGCTGGACGCGGCGCACAGCCACGATCTGGTGCACCGGGATGTGAAGCCGGGCAACATCCTGGTCGCCGAGGGCACCGACAGCGACCATCCCGAGCATGTGTATCTCACGGACTTCGGGCTGACGAAGAAGTCCCTGTCGCTGACCGGGTTCACCACGGTCGGACAGTTCGTCGGCACGCTCGACTATGTGGCGCCCGAGCAGATCTCCGGGCGGCCGGTGGACGGCAGATGCGATGTGTACGGCTTCGCCTGTGTGGTCTACGAGACGCTGACCGGGGCGCCCCCCTTCCAGCGCGACGACGACATGGCGCTGCTGTGGGCCCATCAGTTCGAGCCGCCACCGGCGCTGACGGGCTCCCGGCCGGACCTTCCGGCGGCAGTCGACGCCGTACTGGCGAAGGCGCTCGCCAAGGGTCCGGACGACCGGTACGACACCTGCGGGCAGTTCGTCGCCGAGCTGCGGGCGGCGACGGGGGGCAGGGCCAGGGCGCACGCATGAGGGAGAGGTCCGGCGAGCACCGTGTCCGGGCCCGGGGCCGTCGCCCCGGACCGTTGCGCCGGACAGGCC
>NZ_JBSGUP010000053.1:20525-24228 GCF_053607985.1 Streptomyces sp. NPDC055078 | reverse complement strand
AGCCGACTAGAAGCAGGAACAGCGGCAGTCGGAGGCCGACCGCAAGCGCGAGGAACTGGAGCGCAAGCAGGAGCTGAAGCAGCAGGATCAGGAGAACAAGCAGGAACAGCGGCAGTCGGAGGCCGACCGTAAACGGGAGGAGTTGGAGCGCAAGCAGGAACTGAAGCAGGACGAGCAGAGGACCAAGCAGGAGGAGCGGCAGTCGGAGGCTGACCGTAAGCGCGAGGAACTGGAGCGCAAGCAGGAGCTGAAGCAGCAGGATCAGGAGAACAAGCAGGAACAGCGGCAGTCGGAGGCCGACCGCAAACGGGAGGAACTGGAGCGCAAGCAGGAAGAGAAACAGACGCAGGCGCAGACGCAGCAGGCGCTGCTGACGCAGCAGGCCCGCGTCGACCAGGATCGGCAACGGAAGGAGCAGCAGGAGCGGCAGTCGGAGGCTGACCGCAGGCGGGAGGAGTTGGAGCGCAAGCAGGAGCTGAAGCAGGAAGAGCAGGAGAACAAGCAGGAACAACGCCAGACAGAGACCGACCGCAAGCGCGAAGAACTGGAACAAAAGCAGGAGCAGAAACAGCAGGAGCAGCAGACGGAGGCCGACCGCAGGCAGGAAGAGGCCGACCGCAGGCAGTCCGAGGCCGAGAAGCGCGCCGAACGGCAGATGCAGGACCTGGGCCGGGGCTCCGGCACCCCGGGGGATGGACCGCGGCTGCCGGGAGGCACCGGGGCCGACCCCTCCTACTCCACTTCCACGCTCAACCCGGACGGCTCGGTCACCCTCGACTACCCCGACGGCTCCTCACGTACCGTCGACCCCTCCTCCGGCGAGGTGGTCACCACCCTGCCCGACGGCTCCACCCGCGTCGACGACCTGCGGCCGGGCGAATCGATCACAAACGCGGACGGCAGTGTCACCCGGCTCGACGGCGACGGCCGTCTCATCACCACCATGCCCGACGGCTCGGTCAGCACCCTCGATCCCGACCGCGGCACGCTCACCACCACCCGGCCCGACGGCACCACCATCACCACCCCGATCGATCCGGGGCAGACCCTCCCCTCCGGACTGGGCAGCGGCGGTGCGCCGGGCTCCGGCTCCCTCTACTCCTCCCCCTATCCGTCCGGCTATGAGGAAGAGCTGTACGACAGAATCGTCGATTCCCCCAACGCCTCTCAGTACGGCATGGGCTCCGGCAGCGGTTCCGGCAGCGGTTCCGGCGGCGGTTCCGGCGGGGGGATGCCGATGCTGCCGCCGGGCACGCGGATGAACGGCGTCACCACTGGCGGGGCGGGCGGCAGCGAGGGCGAACGCGTCCGCGGCTCCATGGACGACTCCCAGCCGATGACCCGCCGGGGACAGAGCGGCCGGGGCGGCCAGGACGAGTACGTCTCGACGGCGCAGCGCGGCGGCCTCTCCACGGCTTCGCCGGGCATGCCCTTCATGCCGCCGATGGGCGGTCAGGGGGGCGGCCAGCAACAGACCGAGAGCGGTGACCGGGAGCGCGCCTCCTGGGTGGAGGAAGAAGAGACCGTATGGGGTACGGACGAGGGCGGCGCTCCCGCCGCCATCGGCCGCTGAACGAGACCGGAGGACAGAGGGATGACTGAACCGATCCAGGTACGGCTGGCGAACGCGGTGGCCCGGCTGGAGCAGACCCGGCAGGCCGTCGCCGCCACCGAGGAGCGGCTGCGGGCCGCCAGCGTCACCGTGCGCTCCCGTGACCGCAGTGTCGAGGTCACCGTCGACGCCCAGGGCCACCTCGCCGAGGTGCGCTTCCTCGACGGCAAGTACCGCGCGATGGGTGCCGCCCAGCTCGCCGCCGCCGTGATCGAGGCGGCCCGGGAGGGTGAGGCGAAGATGGCCCGCACCGTGATGGAGACATTCCGCCCGCTGGCCGACAGCATCGGGGACCGCCCTCACGTCGAAGGCTCCAGGGCTGACTGGGACAACATGTTCGGCCCCCTCCTGGACAGTATCGAACGGGGCGAGACCGCCCGCCGCGGTGCCGGTGACAGGCTCCGCGACGAGATCACCGAAGACGGAGAGCCCACCCCGCCCGCGGCGGACGGCGCCAACGGCCGGAGGAGGAACCGATGACGGCGGGCGGACCCGGCAACTACGAGGCGGACACCGCCCGGCTGCAGTCGTTCATCGCCGAGACCCGCGCGCTGGGTGATCAGATCCAGAAGTTCGCGAACGCGTTCCCGGACGCCGTGCAGGGGACTCACGGGTTCTGCGGTGTGCCCGGCACCGGCGACGAGTACGCCGACAAGATGCGCCCGCAGGTCGACGCCCAACGGGACTACGTCCACAACTGTCTGCAGCAGATCGCCGGCGCCTTCACCGGTATCACCGAGGGCCGCTTCCTGGAACTGCGCAACATCAAGAACACCCAGGGTCAGAACATGGACGACATCGACCAACTGCGCAGCCGGCTCGGAGCCCCGGGCACCGGCGGGGGAAAGCACTGACCGTTGACCATCCCCGACAGCATCGAGTTCCCGGACGAGGCCCGGTGGATCATCTTCGTCCTGCTCGGTGAGCTGCCCCTGCAGGCGTCCTCCGACATGGCGTATGCCAGTGCCGTGCCGTACGACGACTACGCGGACGGGATACTCGATCTGCGCGAGCGGATCACCGAGCTGGTCAACAAGGTGGACGGGGCGCTGCCGTCAGCTGTCGCGGCGCGCTACAAGGAGGCGATGGGCACCCTCACCGGTGCCGACGGATCGGATGTCCTGGCACAACTCGTGGGGCAGATCCACCAGGTCTCCGAGAACCGTGTCGGGCAGTCACGCAAGATCATGGAGTCCAAGTACGAGATCATCGCCGAGGCGATGCTGCTCCTGGCCGAACTGGCGATCATCGCCGCGCTCTCGTTCTTCACCGGCGGACTCTCTTTCGGCCAGACCGCGCTGGCCAAGGCGCGTACCAGGCTGACGATGCTCCTCATCCTCCAGCGCCTGCTCAACGAGACCCATCTGCTGCCCGCGCTGAGCCAGGGGCTACAGGAAGCGCTGACCACGTTCGCGGTGCGGCTGGCGATGCTTGGGAACAATGACGGCGACCGGCGCCCGAAGGGTATCGACGGCGGTGACATCTTCCAGTCCTTCCTCACCGGTCTCTTCGCCGGGTTGTTCAGCTCCGTCCTCACCCGCAACATCGGCGACATCTTCAAGAACAGGATCCACAACTTCGACGACAGCAAGTGGAGGCGGTTCGGCGCGGACGCGTTCACCGCCGTGGTCAGCCAGGGTCCCAGCGAGGCATTCGCCGAGTTCCTGGTCAACGGCCTCTTGCACCAGCGCTGGAAGTTCGATCTCATGGCGCTGGCGGGCGGCAGCATCAGCGCCGTCATCGAGCTGATCCTCAGCCTCGGCGCGGAGAAGTTCGCCAACGATCTCCACAACAAGTTCTCCGGCGGTCAGCAGGACCTCGGTCCCCGCAACCAACTGCCCGGCCCGAACACTCTCCTGGGCGGCGGACAGCCCGGCGGCCGGTCCGTGACACCCCCGCCGACCGGCGGCACGACGACGACCGTGTCCTCGCCGCTGCCGTCCCCCACCACCTCCACGTCGTACGACGTCCCGCCCGCGACCGTCACCGGCAACCCCCTGACGGCGCCGGTGACCTCCCCCCCCCCAGCCCCCCCCCCGCCCCCCGGGGCCCGGGCCCCCCCCCCCCCCCCCAAAACCAGGGGCCCCCCCA
>NZ_JBSGUP010000053.1:0-20515 GCF_053607985.1 Streptomyces sp. NPDC055078 | reverse complement strand
CCGATCCCACCCCGGCTCCCCCGGTGACCGTCGGACCGCCGGCCTCCCTCAACACCCTGGTCCCCGACCTCCTGCGAAACGGCGGCGTCGACCCGTTCCGCCCCGGCGGCCCGGACCCCACGGCGCGTACCCTCCCCGAAAGCACGGACCCGACCACCCCGGTCACCAACTCCCGCGACCTGCCTTCCTTCACCACACAGCACCCCACCGCAACGCTTCCCATTCCCTCCGGGACCATCCCCACCAGCACCCTGCCCTCCGCACTCACCCCCGTCGGGGGCGTCGACACCTTCCCGAGGTACATACCGCCCACCGCGCCCACGGACGTCCCCGTACCGGACCTCGCTCCCGGGGCCACCCCGAACCCCGGCCGGACGGCGGACGACCCGACCGGCACCACGTTCCCGTCGCCCGCTTCCACCTCGCCCTCCTCGCCCTTCCCGTCCGGCACCGACCGGCCCATCTCCGGTCAGGCTGCCCCCGACGCCGGCCGGACGGCCACCAACCCCAACCCAGCGCTCGCCCCGGACGCCGGCCGTCGCATCGACCCCGTCCAGCCGGAGGCCCCCCGGCAGCCGGACGCTGCCCGTGAGCCGAATGCCGCCCAGGAGTCCCGCGTACGGGAGGACGCCGACCGGGCCACCACGCCGCTCGCCCCGCAGCCCATCACCGATCCGGTCCATCCCGAACAGTGGCGACCCCGCCAGGCGGCGGCCCCCGTCGCCGTCGTACACACGGAGATACCGGGCCCGGGAGCCGAGGCCATACGGCACACCGAGCCGGATGGCACCCCGGAGCCGAGCGGCGACACCACGACGAGCGTGCACGCCGAGGTGCGGCGGGTACAGGCCGACGACGGACGCTGGGTGCGCTCCCTCACCGTGGACATCCCGGTCCGTCCCGGGCCCGGTCTCACCGCCGACGACCTGGCCGACCTGCGGGAGCGCGGCCGTGCCCTGCTCGACGCCCAGGTCAACCACGGCCTGCCGCTGCCCCGTTCCGGCGACCAGCTCCACATCGACCTGAACGTGACGGACGCCCCCGGCGCCGACGGCGCGGTCCAGATCTCCGCGTCCGAACGCCCCGCCCCCTCCGGCCAGTGGCACATCCACCTGCACGCCGACGACCCCGCCCTGCCTCCCGCCGAGCGCGAACGCCGCCGTACCGCCAACGCGGCCACGGCCCTGCGCCAGCTGCTGCGCCACGCCGGGCTCACCCCCACCGCCGACCCCGCCACCGGCCCCCTGGTCACATCCGAAGCGCTGCGGACCGTGGAGTCCGTCACCGACGTCCCTGGTGCCTCCGACGTCACCGACCGCACCGCGGCCGACGCGAGCACCACCCCCACGACCGCCGCGCCCGTACGTCCGCCCCTGGAATCCGGCGATCCCGGGACCCGCCCCGACGAGCACCCGGTAACGACCGGCACGTCCACCGGGCCGGACGGCACGCAGCCCCCCGCCACCACGTCCCGCACCACCAAGCCGACCGCGCCGCCGACCGCCCCCGTCGTGGTGAGGCCCGAGCGGACGCGGGTAGCTCACGCCGGCCCACGCCGACTCGTCACCGCCTCCGCGCCGCCACCCGCGAGCAGCGCCCGGGAGCAGCGCCGGCGGGAACTGAACGACCTGTGGTCGGTCCTTGAGCCCAGCTTCGGTGGCGGACTGCAGTCGGAGACCCGCGACAGGCTGTACAACGCCCTGCGGCTGCTCGACAGGGCACGCGACGAGGACCCGCGCTTCGCCCACCCACGAATCCTGGCCCTGGACGCCATCACCCGCATGGTCCTGCGTCGACCGCCCCACACAACCGCGTCCGCGAGGGATCACCACACGCTCCTTGAGATCGTGGCCATGGCCCACAGCCACGACCAGAGTTACAGCCTGGCCGCCATCACCTACTTCGAGCTGAGGCGGCTCGCGAACTCGCGGCGGTCCGCGCTCGTCTCTGCCGAGAGAACTCCGTACGGCCGGAACTGGTCGACGGATCCCAACGTCCCCCTGCGCCTGGACCTCATCGTCACCGATGCGGGCGGGTACGACACTTCGCTCTGGGGTCCCGACGCCTATGCGCTGGTGGCCGACCGGGACAGTGACGGACGGCTGACGGTGCGCGGAAGGCCCGTGTCGGACGCCGAGTTCGTCGATCTCGTGGTGCGCGACCCCTACCGTCCGCCGGGCGCCCCCGTGGTCTTGCTGGTGAGTGATCAGGAGGCCCGCAACGAAGCCCTGGCACGGATGATCGCCGACGGTACCGGCACGCGCACCTGGTTCACCAACGGCCACATGGACTTCGTGCTCGTCGACGGCGACTACGTGCCTCGGCTGGCTCCGCCGGAGCCCGGGCGTGTCCACCGCGGGCTCTGGGCCCCCGCCGACCCGGGCTTGGTCCCGGACGACCCGGGGGCCGGCTTCGTCGACGTCTCCGGCAAACGGCACCTCGACAGCGACATCATCTGGTACCCGCTGACCACGACCGACGGGAAGCGGATGGCCGGGCGGGCGCCCCTGACAGGGAACCTGCTCGCGGGGACGGAGCCGGCCCTTCGGACCGTGGCCGACATTGGGCACTACTCCGACCGCTTGGTGGTGGAGTCCGGCGGGGTCAAGGCAGTGGTGAAGGAGGGCGAGCCGAAGCCGCTGTCGCAGGTGTGGCACGGGGACGCCGAGCAGACCTGGACACTGGGCGACTCCTATATCCTCGTCGCCGAGGGTGCCCCGCATTTCGTCGCCCTGCCGGTCCGCGGATTGCCTGACTACCGGGAGGTCAGTCTACGCGAGGCCGCTCGAGTGATGTCCCGGCGCAAGAGCCTGCAGAGGCTGCCGAAGGAGACGCACATATCGTCGATCATGTGCGAACAGGCCGGCACACCGATCAGCCAGGATCCGCTCGTCGCCCCCGCCGCCGGCCAGCACATCGCCAACTGGACCGACCACACCAACCTGGCCTCAAGCGCGAAGCTCTTTCTGGCGCAAGCTGGGGGCGGCCTACCCGCACGCGTGATCAAGTTCGACGATCCCGACAACCCGCAGAAGTACTGGGCAAAGCTCCCGCCCGAACCCCCTGCTGCCCGTCTCCAGGCCCTCGCCGACCTGGGACGGCTTCCCCCCGAGATGCCGGAGCGTGCCGTCCGTGCCCTGTCCTGGGTGCGGGCGCTGCGGCTGACGCACGGTCATGACATCGACTCCGACCCGGCCCGCAGGGACGAGTTCCAGGAGCTGATCGAAGGATTCGGCGCCCTGGAACTGTTGCGGTTCAGGGCGGCGAACAGCAACAACACCTACCCGCTCACCTGGGCGTATGTCTGGGACATCACGCACCGGTACGCCGCCCGGATGGGCCAGGAGGACACGTCGCTGACCGCGGACCTCCTGGCGCGTACTCTGGGCGCGGCCCGCCATGGCCGACTGAGCCTTGAGGACGTCGTCGGGCCCAACGCCTTCGCGCCGCCACCGGCGGTTCGCCCGGCGCGCGTGGACTCCACCGAACTGCCCTCCCCCGCCGTCGCAGAGGTCGGGGAAGCCGTCCCCCGGTACGGGCCGGACGCCACCACACTCGACATGGGGCGGCGGGTCAGCGCCGCACTGCTCGCCCAGGGCCACTCCGTGGTGGTGGCCGGAGCCGCCCGGGGACGGGTGCAGTTCGGGCTGCCCCGCCCGCTGGACGCGGTGGACTTCCACCTGCCCGCCGCCACCCTGCCCCCCGCCACCGAGCTCCGCCAGGCCCTGGAGCGCGAGATCCGCGGCGCGCAGGTGCGGATCACGTCCGCCGGGGACGGCGACCGGGTCGTCGAACTGACGGTGAACGGAGGCGCGGTAAGGATCACGGCCGTGGACCGCACACCCGCCGCCACCGTCACGGCTGACGGCTTCACCCTCCCCGCACCCGCCGACTCGCTCGCCGACGCCGCCCTCGCCCTGGCCACCGGCACCGACCCGGTGCTGCGTGGACGCGACCTGCTCGACCTCGTCTGGGCACTGCACCACACCACATCGGACGGCCCCCGCCCGACCATGCTCACCGACGCGCACGAGGCCGCCTACCAAGCCGCCCGGCCCGACAATGCCGCTCCCACCCTCGCGGTACGCCTCAGCGAACTCCTCGACACCGCCGCCCTGGACCCCACCGCCCTCGAACGCCACGAGGGGACCTGGCGCGACCTCGGTGTCACCGAGGCCGAACTGCTGTCTCTGCGCGCCGCACTGACCGCGCTCGCCGACACCCTGCGCACCACCCCCGAAGTGACGGCCGACCCGGTGCGCGCACTCGCCGCCGCGCTGCCCGGTCTGTCCGCGGCGGACCGCACCGCCGCCCTCGCCGGGCTGTCGTCCGGCGACCGTGAACGGCTGGCCGCCGCCCCCGCCCTCGCGGACGCCCTGCGCGAAAAGCTCTCCCGCGCCGACTTCGTTGTCACCGCGGCCGACCTCATGACCCAGACACCCTCAGGAGTCGAACGGCTGGTCGCCGTCCGTCACCTCGCCCGCGACCAGGTCGCCCGGCTGATGCCGAACCCCAAGGTCGCGGCCCGGCTGCTCAAGGCCGGTTCACGGGTCGTGGTGGTTCCCCGAGACCAGGCCATGACCTCCCTGGACGCCTTCCGCGACCTGCGCGGCCTGCGCAGCGCCGACGGCCGTCCATGGGAAAGCGTCCGCGGTGCCTCTGTGCACTCCGGCCCCACCGCCGTCACCGAGGAGAATCTGCTCGGCGAGCAAACCACCGTCACCACCGACGCGTCCGCCTACCCCGACGGCTACTCGACCACGGTGCACGAGATCGCCCACTCCCTCCACCAGCACGGACTGAGCGCCGCCGACCGACGGCTCGTCACGAAGGCATACAACGCCACCCACCAGAAGGGCGAGTCGGGCGCCTGGCCGGACGGCCCCCTCTACAGCTACGACGACGGCCACCGCAGCGAACCCAACTACAGCAGCCGTGACGAGGACGAGTTCTTCGCCCAGCTCACCAACGTCTACTTCAGGGCCAACGGCGGCACCGACCCGTACACCGGACTGCCCCGCGCCAACGGCGGACCGGAATGGGTCCGGAAACAGCAGCCGAAGCTGTACCGGCTGCTCAAGCGCCTGTACGGCAAGAACCGGCCCACCGAACCGGTCAACCCTCCCGAGGCCGCGGACATCGAGAACGAGGCACTGGCCCTCACTCGCGCGCTGTGGGACGCGGCCGAGGGTCGTCCGGGCGACGGAAGCGGCGCCTACGAGGTCGTCCGCGCCCTGTGGGACGGCACCACCGGCGGCCATCTGCCACAGGCCCACGCCCCCGCCCCGAATCCCGCTCCTGAGGAGACCGGCCGCACCATCACCGCAGCGGATGCCCACCTCGACGCGAGCATCGCCGAGGACGACCTGCCCGCGCGCACCCCCGAAGCCCAGGGGGGCGACTTCGAGGAGCGCCAAGAGCCGGGCACCGCCGCCCTCCAGGCCCTCGCCGACCGGGGAGGGCTCCCCGAATGGATGCCGGGGCACACCGACCGCGCCCTGGGCTGGGTGCGGGCCCTGCGCCTCACCCACGGCCTGGACATCGACTCCGACCCGGCCCGCGAGGTCGAGTTCCACACGCTGATCAAGGGCTTCGGCGCCTTGGAGGAACTGCGGTCCCAGGCAGCGGGCGGCACCGCCCCCGGCATACTCACCGTGCGGGAACTCCAGCACATCGTGAGCGAGTACGCCGCCAGGATGGGCTGGGACCGGTCGCTGAACGCCACCTTCCTGGAGCACCTGCTGAACGCGGCCCGCGCGGGACAGCTGCGTCCCGAGCACGTCGACCTGCCCAACGCCTCCGCCGCGCCCCCGGCGGCCTCCCCGGACGCCGCCCTGGATCTGTCACGGGTGCCTGTGGTGTACGACGTTGTCCACGGTAATCCCACCGGACGGGACTTCACTGGCGACCGGAGTTATGCGGGGCATTGGGTGAGGCTGGACCAGGTCCATGTCGACGACGGCTCCACCTACGAGGACGCGGAGGTCCCACCCGCCCCCGCGCCCTGGGGCCCGAATCCCTGGCTGGTGCTGGGTCAGCTGACCCAGGAGGGCCTGGTCACACCGGCCGGTCTGCTGACGCCGGACGGTGTGACGCTCGGTCCGGAGGCTCTGGCCGCGCTCCTGGCCCCGGATCTGGCCGCGCTGCCGCCGGATGTGCCGATCGTCCTGCCGTCTCCGGGAGCGGCGAACTTCACCCATCTGGATTTCCCGCGTGCTCTCGCACGGGCCACCAACCGTGTGGTGTGGGTACCCAGCGGCGACGGGATGATGGTGCCCCGCGGAGAGGGACCCGTCTATGTGCCGGCCCTGCTCGACTTCGGTCCCGATCACGCGGTCGGCGCATGGGTGCCGGTGCACCCGGCCGAAGGGGGCGAGATCGGGCTGAACCGGCGCTGGACCGACCTGGACGGCACCGAGTTCACGGACTCCGACGTGGTCAGCCGCCCAGTGGTCTCCGACGCACACCTGTGGT
Organism: Streptomyces sp. NPDC055078; assembly: GCF_053607985.1. Taxonomy (NCBI): domain Bacteria; kingdom Bacillati; phylum Actinomycetota; class Actinomycetes; order Kitasatosporales; family Streptomycetaceae; genus Streptomyces; species Streptomyces sp. NPDC055078. Next base: position 14,041 of record NZ_JBSGUP010000053.1, on the reverse strand, counting down.
TCGGCCTGGTGGCGACAGCAGAGAGCGGAGAGGGCGCGCGTGAAGTCGACCGGGAACTTCGCCAGTACCAGCAGCTGCGCCGGCTGGCGCGGTTCGTCGATCATCCGGAGGGCCTCCAACTGAAGAGCGTGGAGCGGCATGAGCCCGAGGACCCCGCCGTCCACCGCGCCTTCGACCTCCTCGTCCACGGCGTGCCCGGCGGACTCGCACTCCTGCTGCGTGACGGGCGGGACGTCACGCTGTCCGCCGAGGACGGCGGGCGTTACCTCGGCGGTCTGCCGACCGTGCAGGCACTGCCCGAGGACTACCATGTCAACCCAGTGATCTGTTACGGAGCGTCGGCCGGCGACCCCCGGCTGCCACAGCCCTACCACCAGCCGCCCCTGCCCCCCGACGACCTGCTCCGGGACCAGCCGCTCGGCCAGCACCTCGCCAACTCCAGCGGCAGGCGGGGCAGAGGCGTCACGGTCTCCATCGGTATCCGCACTGGGGCCCTGAACCTGATCGACCCCGCGCGCGGTGCGGCCGGGGCATTCGTCGACTTCCGTCCCGAGCCGGAGAAGGAGAGGCTGGGTGAACTGGCAGTCCTGGCCGGGCTGCACAGCGGTGACGGTGAGGTCCCCACCCCCGTTCTGGACACCACACTGCTCCTGGTCCGCGCAGTGGGCATCGTCTACGGCACCGAGGTGGAAACCCATCCGGACTACCCGAACCTGATCAAGGCCGTCGGGGCACTGGAACGACTGCGCGCCCAGGACCCCCGGCTCAGCGCCCTCACCCCGTTCCGCATGGACCTGTGGAAGGCTGTCGCCTACCACATCACCATCGACCCGCGGCGCGCGAACTACAGCGAGGCTCTCCGCTGGGCGCGGGAGACCCTCCTCAACAACCCGCGGGCATCGCTCAGCACCGTACTGAACAGCCGGCTCCTGAACGACGCGGTGACGCGCATCGAAGGCAACCCGGACCTCGTGCGCGATGTACTTCGGGCGTTGTACGCGCTCCGGGAGCCGGCACCGCAGTTGGATGACGAGAGGCGGACCGCGCGGGCCCTGTGGGCCCTGCACACCGGGTTGGGAAGGCTGAACGTCATCGGACCGGACGTGGAGAGCTACGGGCGCCGCGTCCTGCACCTGCCGCCCTGGGCCGAGTGGACCCGGGACCATCACCAAGAGCTGCTGCTGCTGCTGGCACAGGGCGCGGCGGCCGATCTCGACATCAACGACGCGGACATCATGGGCGCCCTGCACCTGGTCGTCCTCGGCGCGTTCGACCCGGCGCACGAACTCGCTCATGAGAGGAAGTTCGCCGGTTTCAACTGGAGCGGCAACCCCACACCCAACGGGATCGACCTGAGGTGGTTCGCCCGACTGTTCCCGAAGCCGGACGGCGACACCGAGATCACGTGGGAAGCCTACCCGTGGATCGCGGACGATCCACGGGATCAGGGGCGGTTCCTGGTGTTCTGGACCGACGTGGGACCTGACGGCAGGATCGCGCTGCACCTGCCCGGCGGCGTGCCGTCCGTCTCGGACCGCGAGTTCGCCGTCCTGCTCGACCTCCTGCCGAAGCTGCGCTCCCTCCCTCTCAGCGCCCCCATTGGGCTGCTGACCCCGGGCCACACGGGGCTGTCCGGGGCCGTTGCCGCCCGCACCTGGCACCTCGCCTACAGCTTCATCGGCGGTCTGCTGCCCGTACAGATCTCGAATCCGGCCACCGACCCGGTCAGACTCGCGACCCCGCGCGCCCCAAGGGAGGACCAGGGCGACTGGGGCGCCAGCATTCCACCGGTGCCCGTCGCCGTCGACCACACACAGGAGTCGCCCCCGATGACGGGCCCTGTCCACATCCTCGGAGCCGGGTCGTCCTTCGGACGGAAGAGGACCGCCGTCCAACCCCGGGCGGACCGCCCGGTGCTCGCGGAGTCCGCCGAGCTGTCCTCCTACGCCGTCACCTACGGCGCCCTCCATGACGGACACGTCGGCCTGGTCCGCTTCGACAGCACCCCGGGGACCGTCCTCGACGGTCTGTACGCACAGATCACCGGTGCCTTCGGCGTGTCCGCCGACACCCGGGAAGCCGCCGCCCTGCACGACCGGCTCGCGACCCTGCTCACCGCCGAGACCATCGACGCGAACCGGCCCTACCTGCGCAGCGGCGAGGGCCACCGGATCACCGTGCGCCACGCGGGGCGGGACCGTACCGTCGACATCCGCCTCGCCCACGGTGACACCCGCCCTTCCGAGCGGTACGGCCTCGGCACCCCGGCGCCGCCGGACACCCAGGTGGAGTACCGGGCCGTCGGCAGCCAGACGTACACCGCCGGCGAAAGCTCCGGCAACAACCGCACCGGCGTGCTCTCCTGGACGCTGCACCACCCCGACGACAGCGAGGGCGCCCTGCGCTGGGGAGGCTTCTCCCTGGCCACCTCCGCCACCCACAACGAGCTGACGCAGAGCGTCACCGTCGGCGAGACCTTCCAGATCACCAGCAAGCAGTTCGCCAAGGACCCGGCCCAGCCGCTCGATCTCGACGCGCGGTGGCAGATCCGGCTGGACCCGCAGCGCGACGCCCATGACGGGTGGCTGCCCGAGCGCTCGCACGGCACGGTCACCGCCTGGTTCCCCAGGCACCGCGCCATCGGCGACACCGACCCGGCCGGCCTGCCCGAGCCCGCCGCGCTGGACGACCTGCCGCTGTGGGGCGTGGAGAGTGTGAAACACCCACGCCGCCTGTACACCGAACTCCTCGAAGCCCCCGACTTCGCCGCCCTCCTGAGGCTCAACCCCGGCTCCGCACAGGCCCTGGAGGACTTCCTCTCCGAGCCGTTCCTGCGTGGCACCACGCTGCCGCAGACCGGGGGCGGCGTCTACTCCTCCGTTCTCAGCGACACCGACGACAACGCCGTCGGTGTCGTCCGGCTCATCGCCCGTGTGACGCCCGGCCTGCCCTCGCTGCAGAGCCCCGAGGGCAGGTTCTCCCTGGAGACCTACCTCGGTCACGGCACCACCGTCGAGCAGTCGGTCCAACTCGGCAGCGGCGTCGGGCTGGACGCCGGTGGTGGGCCGACCTTCACCACCGACCACCCGGCCGGCCACCCGGACGCCGGCACCCACTTCGGCGGCGGCCTCCAGGGCCGGATCGGCGGTGCCTGGAAGAACGACGAGGTCCTGACCGGCACCGGCACCGCGAATCTCGTGCACGGCACCCAGACCACCGGCGGCCAGCTCCACACCCCGGCCACGGTCGGTTACGACGTCATCCTGTACCACGCCCGCGGCGGCGAGACACGCGGCGCCTTCGGCCCCTGGCCGGACGGACTCGTGCTGCTGGTGCCGCCTCGTGACGTGGTGGCCGGGCAGCGCCCGCACGGCGAGGAGGTACGGGCCCTGCCCGAGCGGCTGGAGCACCTCGACAGCATCGGCTACGCCGAGGTGCCGGTCCGCGCCGAGGGCGCAGCCCTGACCGCCATGCTCGACAGGGCCCAGGCATGGCTGCGCACCGAGGGTTTCCTGCCGCCCGCCGAGCCGGCCTCCTCCTCGGGGATCCGCCTGGACGAGCCGCTGCGCCGGGCGCAACTCGCCAACCTGCGGCGGTTCGGTCAGCTCCGCACCCGTATCGGCTTCGCGCTCGCGATGCCGGAGGCCGTGGACGGCGGGCGTCCCCTGTTCTTCGAGAAACCCGCCATCGGCGTCGCCACCCGCCGGGTGCAGCTCCGGCTGTCCGCCGCCCGCGACGCCACCCGCCCCAGTGAGCACACCCGCCGGGTGCCCGGCGTCCACTCGTACGGCTCCAGCGTCTACGAGGCCGGCGGCGGCCGGCGGCGCGGCGTCGCCTTCGGTGCCTCCCTCGGGGGCGACGGCGCCTTCCGCGTGCCCGTCGACCCCGGCGTCGCCACGATGAGCTTCGGGCCCGGGTACACGGCCGCCGCGCAGAGCACACGGGCCGTGTCCGTCGGTGACACCACGGGACTGGAGCAGACATTCATCGAGAAGGACGGCAGCGACCTCTTCACCGTCCCCGCCGTCTTCCGGCTCGACCTCTACGAGGGCACCGGCACCGTCCCGCTGATCCGGTTCGCCGACCCGGGCGGCGACATCGTGTCCGATCCCGGCGGGGCCGGTGACGTGCTCGCCCTCGTCCCCGCCGGGCCCGCCGCTCCGCAAGGAGTTCCGGGGACGGTCTCACTGCTCGTTCCCCACAGCTTCACCCGGCCCGCAGCGCCCGGAACAGCCCTTGCCGCCCGACCCGGCCACGCGCTCCGCAGCCCGGTCACCGACGGCTCGGCGGCCGACGACGCCCTGCGTCTCGGCCTGACCGGCGGCGACGGCCGCCCGCTGCCGGGACTGACCCGGCTGCTGCCCGAGGGCTCCCTCGTGACCAGCTTCCGCGGCACCGCCGCCCTGCTGGAGGCTCTGTCCACCGTCGCCGCCGGAATCCACCCTGGCAGCCTCCCGCCCGGACTGCTGGCCCATGCCGTCCGCTCCGCGCAAACGGCCTTGTCCGGGCTGACCGCTCTGCCGGGCGCCGGTGCGCGGCGATTCCTCGACCTGGCCCGGCAGGCCGTCCCCGCCCGGTTGACCGGCCCGGTGAACCGGGCCGGAGACATCGCCGCCGCGCTCAGCTCGCCCGTGTTCTCGGCCTCCCGGGCCTCCCATCTGTGGGCCGCCGCGGTGTACCAGCGGGTGTCCTCCGCCGCGCTCGGCGCCGCCCGGGACGACGCCGGCGTCCTCGCCGCCGAAGCCCGGCATGCCGCTGTCCGGCCCGCCCAGCTGCTCTCCCGCGCCCCGCAGATCTTCGGCGGACGCTATGTCATCGAGGGACTCGTCCTGCCCGCCCTGCTCGCCGACCGGCTCGCGACGGTGGAGATCCAGGGCTATCTGCGCAACCCGCGCCACCTGGGCAGCGCGGTCGTGCAGACGGAGCAGTCCACCGCCTCGGGCGACTTCGCGGTCCAACAGCTCGGCGGCTCGGTCACCCACCAGTTCACCGGCAACCTGACCGGCCTGCCCGTGGCGCGGCCCAAGAAGACCTGGCCCGGCAACCGGTACAACCCCGGCGCCCGCCATGACTACGCGCGCCGCACCGAAACGGTGGACGCGGGCACCGCGAGCACCAAGGCCAGCCGCATTCCCACCCACGGCGGCACCCACCATCTGATCGGCGCCGACGCCACCCTCCTGGTCACCGTCAGACACGGTGTCCGCAATGTCCTCGGCAACACCTTCGGTCTGGGCGAGGCCACCCCGGTCACCGTCGCCGTCGACCTGCCACATGCGGTGACCTTCCAGCTGCCGGAGGCATCCCTCGCCCGCCACGCCCACTGGTTCCCTTTCGCCTCCGGCCTCACCCTCCCGGCGCTCGTCGCACCGACCGTCCCGCTGCCGGACACCTTCGCCCGCACCCGTACCCTTGGCCTCGGCAGCGTCCTGTCGGTCACTCAATTCGACGACGGCCGGGTCCGCGAGCGGCGCGACCGGCTGGGCACCGAGCTGGCCCGGCTCGTGGAGGAGGAGTCTCCCGGCGCCACCCGCCCCGGGCACTCCTCGTATCTGCCCGGTGTCGCGACCGAGATCGCCCGCCGCACCGAGCCGTCCGCACTGCGCGCACTGCCGGCCCGCGGCGCGGCCGGAGCCTCCTTCCATTTCCTGCACGCCGCCTGGGGCGGCGCCCGGCTGGTCGAGGTGACCCTGAAGGCGGAACCCGTGCTGCAGACGCCGGCCCTGCGCGGGCTGCTCGGCCGGCCCGTCAACAACGGCGGTATGGAGCAGATCCACGCCCACACCCCCCACGGCCGCGCCACCACCCGGACCGTCACCCGCACCCACAGGGCCGCTGTGGTCCCGGTCGCCCGCTTCCCCCGGCGGGGGAGCCAGGTGCGCATCGACCGCGAGGGCCCCGCTTTCACGCTCGCCCACCAGCGGGCACGCACGCTGCGCAACGACGAAACCGGCGAGGACCGCTTCTGGATGGGCACCGGCAACACCGCCGACTTCGACGGTGTGGACTACACCCTGACGGCCTCGGTGCGCTCCCGGCTCATCGGCGAGTGGCCCGCCAACCTGCCCGGCGGGCTCCTTCAGGCCGGGATCCTGCGCTTCAGCGGTCTGGACTCCCCGCACGCGCACGGGCTCGCCGGCTGGGCCGAACGGCTGCTGGCCGGCCGCCCCGCCGCCACCGTCTCCGTCCCGGCCGCCACCGTGCTGCGCTTCGCCGGCTCCGAGACGACACCACCACAGTCGGTCCGCGCCCCCCTGCCGCCCGGACTGCACAGCCGCGACCCGTTGCTCCCGCCCCCGGCCGGGGCCCCCGCACCGGGTACGTCCGTGCCCACGGCATCCGCGCCCCGCCTGCTGCCCACCGGCCCCACCCCCGTCTTCCAGTTCAACGGCTTCGCCGAGGTGACGCGAGCACTGCACGAGGTCGCGCCGGCGCTGACCGCCGACTGGGGCCTGCCCGTCAGCATGTCGGACGAGGCCGCCGCCATCCGGCTCGGCGAACTGATCCAGGCAGGCCGGATCGGCCTCGACCCGCCCCGGGCCGGCGCCGGACTCACCACCCGGATGCCCGGGAGCTGGCCGCTGAGCACCCCCGGCGACATGCCGACGATCTCCCTCGCGCTCTACTCGCCCCGGCCGATCAGCCACAGCGACGATGTCGCCGTCGACCGGCGCCGCCACCAGGCCCAGGGTGCCACCTCCACCACCACCGCGGGCAGCTCCCTCGGCCTGACCGCACAGGGTGGTGGCGGCCTGCCATCGGACAGGCCGCATCACTTCACGTTCGAGGCGCCTGTCACCGCCCAGCAGCCACACACCTCCTCATACGGGGGCACCGCGACCGGGAGCAGCCTGGACCGGCTGAACACCGGCCGCTCCGCCCCGCCCGCCGACCGGCGCGGCACCCGCAGTTACGAGACACAGGTCGACGTCGTCCTCACCGTCGAGGGCGTCGAGGGCACCCGATGGGTCACCGGTACCGCCGGTGTCCGGCTTTGGGAGACCGACCTGCTCGGCTTCGGCGCCCTCACCGCCCGCCCCCACGCCGGGGTCTACGACGTGCCCGCGCTGCTCGCCGGGCAGAGTGCCGAGGACCTGCGCGACTGGGCCCGGCACCCGCTCACCGACCTGCCCTCCGCGCTCGCCGGCGGACTCCACCCGGCGGACTCCGCCGCCCGGCTGTGGCTCAGCCTCGGCGACGACCCCGACGGCAGCCGCCTGGCCCGCGCCCTGTACGCGGCCTCCCGGACCGCCGTACTCGCGGACCGACCGGTGGAACTGGTGGTGCGGACTGCCGACGGCCTCCGCCACTGGCCGTTCGCCGCGGACGGCACCCCCACCGACGCCACCGACGGCACCCGTGACAACTGGCGGGACTGGGGGGACGCCACCGCCTCGTACGACGACGCCGTCGCCGCCCAGCAGCAGGACGCCACACTGGAGCAGGACTACCGCGGCGAACTGGTGACCGCGGAGCAGGCGCTGCTTTCCGCCGGGGCCGACCTCACCGGCGCCCGCACCGCCCACCGGCAGGCCCTGGCCGCCCACCACGAGGCCGAGGCGTCCGCCGCCACCGTCCGCGAGACCGCCGCCGCGGCAATCCTCGCGGCCGAACGGGAACTGGCCGATGCGGAGGCGGCCGTCCGCGCCGCCGAGGCCCTGCCCACCGCCGACCGGGTCGAACAGGCCCTGCTGGCCTGGAGGCAGACCCAGGCCGCGTCCCACGACGCCGGACATCCGGGCCCCGAAGGGGCCACCGCCGTGCCGCCCCCTGACAAGGCAGCGGAGGCCGAACGGAACTGGCGGGACCTCGCCGAGCAGCACAATCGCCGCCGCGCCCAACTGGCCACCGCGCGCGCCGCCCGCACCGATGCCGCCCACGCCCTCGAACGCACCCGCACCGAACAGGACCTCCGGCAGCGGCAGGACGACGCCGCGGTGGCCGAGGCCGCACGTATGGTGCGCGTCACCTCCGGCACCGTCGCCCGGCGCGCCCGCCGGCACACCGGGCGAAGGACACACCAGGAGAACATCCAGCGGAACCTGCGTGACCTGCGCGACGACGTGTCGGTGAAGGCCGCGCGCCAGACCGCCGCCGAGGGCGCCCTGGCCCGGATCGCAGCCACCCTCGACATACGGCGTCGCGCCGAGGGCATCGGCACCTCCGGCTCCCTGCTCGGCTCGCTGGCCGCCGCGCCCGCCGACCGCCGCCTGCCCGACAGCGCGGCGTCGCCCACCGCTCTCATCACCGACGCGACCGATGACCCCGACCGCGCCCCCGATCCGCCCCAGCCGCTGGGCACCGCGTCCGGCTCGCCGGTCGTCCGCGACCGTGCGGGGCTGCTGGCCGCAGCCCTCAAGGTCATCCGCCGGGAGACCGCGCGTGGCCTGTCCGTGGAGCGCTGCCTGCAACTCCTCGGCGCACTGAGCGAGGTGCTGCACCCGCAGGGGACGCGCGCCGCGACCACCCTCGATGACAGGGCGATCGGCGGTCCGGGACCCGAGGGCAGGCTCGCCCCCGGCCCCGGCTGGCAGCGCGTCCCTTCCTGGGACCCCGTGTTCCAGGCCGTCCGTGCCGCCGGACCGGGTACCACCGCCTTCATCCTCGCCCGCCGCCAGGGCACAGCCCTGGGACACGCCTGGGCCGCCCACCACCTGCCCGGCGGCGAGGTGGTCTGGGTCGACCTGGCGGCACCCAACGCCCGGATACTGTCCTCCGAGGCCCCCGAGATCGCCGCCGCCGACGCCCGAGCCGTACTGATCGGTCCCACCGGCCAGGTCCTGCCCAACGCGCTGCCACCGTTCCCCGAGTCCTCCTCCACCACACACGCCATCCTCGACGCGGCCACCGAACGCCACCATTACGCCGGTCTGGGATTGGAAGTGGAGACCCCGCACGTCTTTCTCATCCAGGGCATGGACCAGCCCTACGCGAAGGAACTGCTGGCCACCGGACCTGGCATGCAGGTGGTCACCGACTTGAATTCACTCTGGTCCACCGCCGATGGCCGCTGGCACGCGCTTCGGCCCGAGCCCCGGGCGGGTGAGCCGGAGCCGAATCGTGTGACAGTGACCATCGGTGAGTTCGTCGTGGATCCGATGGCCTCCGTACCTGGTGAGCGGCGCCCGCCCCAAAGAGAGGTGATGGGCAGGCTGGAGCGTGCCCTCCACCAGATCGGCACCGTGGAACGGTATCCGGGCGGAGTGCCGCTGCATCAGCTACTGCCCGCGACCGACGGCTGGCAGTTCACCGACTCCGGTGCGCGCACGGTGGTCCAGCCGGCCACCAGCGGCCGTCTCGGCAGCTTCTGTATCCAGGCCACTGCGGGCTTCCCGGTGAGCCGGCTCCGCGACCTCCTCGACAGGGCCACGTTGCCTGTCATTTCCCCCGGGTCCCGTGCCCTGTTCGACTCCGGGCGCCGCTACGGGCAGAACCTTGCCGCACATTACGTCGGCCGCGTGCTGGGCCGTGATGTGACGTCGCGACAGGTCCCCTTCCTCACCGCCATTCCCGACATCGACGAAGTGTGGGGCTACGCCTGGCTGGCCTACGCTCACGTCGGCGCCGCTCCGACTGCGTTGATCTACGAACGGGCCCGCGCGACCGGCCCGGTGCCCGCACTTGTCAAGAATTTTCTGACAGTGGCCTCCCGTAACCCCCTTGACCGAGGGTTGCGCGCGCTGCGTCCCCGTACCCGTGCCTTTCTCGCCGGCCAGTACGCCCCGCTCAACGAGGATGTCTCCGCGTTCGCCGAGGAAGCGCGCAAGGCGCTGACAGAGGCCCTGGACTGGTACCAGCAATCGCTGTCGCCAGGCCAACAGTTGTACCCCGGATTCTTCGACGCCGTGCCCTGGGGGCGCGACCCCCTCCCTCGGTCCAGCCCCCGCGAGCATCTGACGGCCGCGTTCACCGGCCGCACGTCCCACGGCCGTCCGCTCACCCAATCGGAGACCGTCGGCATGGACGACTACCCGGAGCTGGACACGGACCAGGGGCATCTGCCCCTCCCCCTGCTCCTGCCCGAACTGCGCATGCTGGCGGCCGACCCTTATCAGGGCACCATGTCCTGGGAACAGATCCCGCCGGTCGTCGATGCACTGATGGAGCTCACCTCACACTCATACAGCCGGGCGACCGAACTCAGGAACGCCCCGCTGCCCGAGGCTGTGCTGCGGGAGTCCGTGGAACGTGTACTCGGTCACCCCGTGGTGCACGGCACCGCTGACTTCCTCACCGAGGCCATCGAGGGCTGGCCGCAGCATGGAGGCCCCCGCGTCGGGTTGCTGCCGCCGGCACTCGCCTGGGCCGTGGCGGAAGAACTCGGCCGCTACGCGCTCGGGTTGCCGATCGACGCCGGCCACCGGGCTCTGGGCTTGCTGCGCGCCGCCGTCGAGCAGGCTGCCGCCCTCCAGGACCGGGTGCCGCCCGCCGAGCAGGCCCGCACCGCCGCCTTGATCGCCTCGGCGGGCGATGCTCTCGCACTGGCGGCCGGTCCGGATCGGCCGCTTCCGCCGACAGGGTGGGGAGCGGTGATCGTCGCCGCGGACGGAACGCGGGTGCGGATCGAGACGATCGAATCGTTCAGGCACCGAGATCCCCAGGGCAGCCCGCGGGGAGTGTTCTTCGGGCCACTGTCGGATTGGGAGGCACCCCACCGGAGCGACTGGTGGTGGCTGCCCGACATCTGGCACTACACCTGGGTGCGTCCAGGCCCGGTGCCTGGCGAGAGTGACCCGGCGGAGCTGCCGTTCGCCCAGCCCTACCTGATCGAGGTGTCCGGCGACGCCTCCGGCTTCATGCTCGCCCGCAACGACTCCTCTACCCCTGCCGTCCTCACTCCGGACGGCCTCACCGACCTGCTGCACGCCGTCGACCCCGTCCTCACCGCCCTGAGCCCGGACTGGCCATTGCTGTTTCCCGCCGCCGACATCACCGGTGCCGTGGACCACGACCCACTGGAGCGGCCACTGCCCGGCCAGGCCCTCGCCACTGTCCACGACCGGTGGCTCTGGGGCACCGCGAGTGGCCGCGAAGTCTTGATCGCACCCCCCGGCGCCCAGACTCCGGCCCGGTTCCTGCTCGCCGAGGGCGACGACTGGTCCGGCTTCCGGCCTGAGCCGACCCGCCCCGAGCTGGCCCGCCTCGCCGAAGCGGTCACCGGCCATCCGGGCAACGCCCCACAGGTGCTGGGCCACCTGCGGGCCATCCGTCTCGTCTACGGCCCGCACCTGGAAGTCGACGCCCCCGCGATGCGCGCCCTGCTGTACGGCTTCCAGACATGGGAGCGGGATCGCCGGTCCCGCGGGCACACGAACCCGTTGACCTGGCGGGAACTGCGGAACTCGATCACCTCGGAGTTCGCGAACCGTTCGTCGCCGGAACCCGAGCTGCCGATCGGCCTCCAGTTCCTGCTGGTCGCCGCCGCCGGGCGCACCGGCTTCGACCTGGAACTGTCCGGCCTCGGCCTGACCGCCCGCCACCACAGCCCCCGCGCCTGGGAGTCCGCTCCGGGCCGCGAAGAGAGGGAAGGAACCTTCGGCTACGGGCCGGCCGCACCCGTGCACACCGCCCCCGCCGCGCACTACCCCGAGCCCGACTACTGGAACAATCCCTGGGCGGGTCGGCGGGTCGGCGGGTCGCGGCCTCGCCCGGTGACATCACCGTCCGGATGATTTCCGACGGCGGGCGGCTTGTGGGTGCTGCCTCCTTCACCCCCGGCGACTGGTCGAGGCGCGCACCGTTCTACTCCTCGCTGGGGAGGGCCACCCACTACTTCGAGTGGAGCCGGGAACCCGGCGGCAACCGCGTCGCCCGGCGCCGCGCGCTGCCCGCCACCACCCCGGACGGCACCTTCTTCTGGGCCTCGCACGGCGGGGAGGACGGCTTCACCGTCGCAGGCCGGGACGGACTGCCGGCCGGCGCTACGGGGGAGACGGTCGGCAGGATCTTCGGCTCCCAACTGCGCGACGCGGGCTTCACCAGCATCACCTTGCTGAGCTGCGCCATCAGACGCGAGCGCGGCGTCAGCCCGGCCGACGCGCAGGCCACTGTGCGGGCGGCTCGGCACATCGCCGACGCCACCGGCCTCGACGTGCTCTTGAACACCGGTGCTCGCGCCGTCACTCCGAGCGCCGACGACCCGTCAGCCTCCATCATCCACGTGCTGGAGAACGCCGACGGCAGCGCCAACGGCTGGCTGAGCGTCGTCCCCGCCGCGCGCTCCGGCCCCCCGCTGCCGCCGCCTCCCGTCGAGCAGGTCGCCCCGGTCGGCCCGACCGGACAGGCGGTGCTGCCCGGCAACCCCTGGTCGGTGTCCGGCCGGCGCATGCCAGGCGAGCCGGACACCGTCCGCTTCGCGCCGCTGTACGCCCAGCGGACCTGGCGGAGGTACAGCTACCGGTACGAAACCGACCTGGCCCGGCACATCCTCGGCCGACAGCAGACCCACGCGGTCCTCGTCGACGCCGTCACCCGGCTGCACACCCGTCTCACCGCACTGCACGGCCGAAGCGGCGCCGACCTGGCCTTCGACTTCACCCCTCCCGCGGCACCGGGCGGCCAGGACCCCTCCGCACCGGTCCCGGCCCTGGAGACCTTCCTGGCGGGCCGGCCCAGCCCGGGCACCCTGATGAGGATGTTCGCCAGGGCCGCCTACGGCAACCAGCCCACCAGCCTCGCCAACTCCGAGCGCGGCCGGATCGGCTCCCCTCACCCGGCCCACCCGCGCGGCCACCGTGGCGGCGCCTACCGCATGGCCCACGACGAACGCGGCTTCCGCTACGTCGGCGGCACCGTCGGCCCTGCCCTCTGGCTGCTCCAGGCGTACCGCGCCCTCGGCGTGGACCCCGCCCGGATGTTCGCCTTCCGTTCCGTCGTGCTGGCCTGGTCGGTGGCCAACGACAGCCAGTCCCTCGCCGAAGTGCTGCGCGCCTCCCACCTCGTCGGCATCGGCACCGACGAGGAGCGCGCCGCCCTCTCCCGAGACGGGGCCCGGCTCCACCTGTGGGCCCGCCGCGCCCTCGCTCCCGACCTGTCGACCCCCCTGCCCCACCACACGGCCTACGACAACGACAGCCGCTTCCACTCGGACCGCCACGATCTCCGGATCCCCGAGGACATCGCCGACGCGCTGGACGGGGCACTGAACGAAACGGAGGTTCCCGAGCACCTGACCGAACGCACGCGAGTCGCCAGGGACTGGCTGGAGCGGTTCGGGGACGCCGGCCGCCGCGCCGTCACCGCCTTGTCACCGGGCCATCTGACGGCCCTGTTCCGCTACACCGCCAACGACCATGCCCTGTTCAGGACCTACGCCACCACCAGCCGCTTCGGCACACCTGCCGCCCGCTGGCTCTTCCGCGGCCACGTGTGGCGCCTGGCGGAGGAGGAAGCCTTCGCCGACCACCAGACGCGGCCCGAACTGCTGCTCCAGAACGAGGAGATGGATGACGCCATCTCCTACCTCACCGAAGAACTGGAGAAACCGGAACCGGAACGCGATCCCCAACTCCTGGCCGAACTGCGGCGCGACACGGACCGGATCGCGGACCGCCTCTTCGACGACATGGCGCTGCACGTCGACATGGCGACCGAAGCACTGGAACTGCTGCCGCCGGTCGCCGCCCCGGTCTGGTGGGGCGGCTGGCTGCCCGGCGCCGTCGACACACCGGACCCCTCCCCGCTGCTGCACGACGGCACCCTGTTCCTCACCCGCTTCCGCAGCGCCACCGAACGCCCGGACCTGGCGCTGAAGTACGCCTCGCAGGACGCCGAGGGCGAGACGGACCAGCACCCGGTCGTCTGCCGGGTGCCGTACTCCAGCGCCCCGCTGATCTCACCGTTCTCGTTGTGGCCCAGCGAGCAGGAGGTCCTCTACCCGCCGGGCCGCGCCCTGACAGTGGTCGCCCGGGACGTCACGGACGACTGGGCGGGAGAGGTGCGGAGCCGGCAGCGGTACGCCCGCCTCACCCTCATGGAGCAGCCTCCGTACCCGCCTCGCGCGTTTCACAACGCCGGCCCCGGCCCGGACGTCCTGGGCGGC
>NZ_JBSGUP010000052.1:0-24326 GCF_053607985.1 Streptomyces sp. NPDC055078 | reverse complement strand
CCTCGACCGCGAGCAGCGGGTCCCGCCCGCCCGCCGCAGGGGCCGCGCCGCCGGGGGCGCGGCCCGTTTCCGGGGGGCTAGTCACGGCTCACCCGGGCGAGGAACGCGCGGCTCTGGCTCGCCGGCATGTCGATCCCGCTCAGGCCCTTCCGGTGCGCGACCAGCAGGTTCGTCGCGAGCAGGGTGAGGGTGGGGTAGACGTTCTCCGCCTCCCACTGCTGGACGGCGACGAGCGCCTTCTGGTACGCGGCGGGGTCACCGGCGCGCTGGGCGTTGTCGAGGAGCTTCCGCAGCGCGGGCGGGACGGGGCCCTGGCGCCCTTCGGCCGGCGCCACGTACTGGTACGGATTCGAGTAGTACGACTGGGCGTTCCAGCTGAGGGCGTACTTGGCCGTCCCGAGCCGGTCGCCCCAGGCACCGCGCTCCAGCGGTTCGAGCTTGACCTTGATGCCCGCCTTCGCGAGCTGGTCCTGCATGGCGGCCATCAGGTCGTTGGTGCCGGGGTCGTAGGCGCTGATGTACATCACCGAGGTGGATATCCCGTTGGGGAACCCGGCCTCCTTGAGCAGTTCCTTGGCCCTGGCGATGTTCGGGGTCGAGTTCGGCACCTCGGAGAGCTTGGGTGCCCAGGGGTTGCTGTCGGGGAGGTAGACGCTGGGGCGGGCGCCGCCGCCGCTGTACGCCTGCTCGGCGAGGCCGGTGCGGTCGAGCGCGAGGGCGAGTGCCTGACGGACCTTCATATTGTCGAAGGGCTTGGTGAGGTTGTTGACTTGGAGGAAGATCGTCGAGTCCGTGGGCACGTTCTTGACCTGGAGCTTGTCGGAGCCGGACAGCGCCTTGCCGCTCGATGTGGCGGTGAAGATGAGGTCGACGGCACCGGCCCGGAGATCGTTGATCTGGGTGGAGGTGCCCGGCACATAGAGGATGTTGAGCTGCTCGGACTTCGTCTTCTCGCCCCAGTAGTCGGCGAACCGCTTGAGCTTCAGCTCACTGTTGGGCCGGTACGAGTCCTGGGCCCACGGGCCCGTGCCGACCATCCGGGTCGCCATCTTGTCCGAGGTGGCGGCCTTCTTGTTCATCACGGCACAGCCCCACACCAGGGGGTTCGCCATGTTGTTGATGAACCCGGCGTCGGGTCTCGTGAGGTGGAACACGACGGTGGAGTCGCCGGACGCGACGGCTCTGTCGAACGTGGGGAAGACTTCCGCGGCGATTCCGTCCGGGCTGCGCTTCAGCCGGTCGAAGGTGTAGGCGACGTCCGCGCCGGTCAGCGTCTCGCCGTTCTGGAACTTGACGTTCTTCCTCAGCTCGAAGGTGTAGGTGAGACCGTCGGGGGACCGCTGGTAGCCGGTGGCCAGCTCCGGCTCGATCTTCCCCTCCGGGGTGGTGGTCATCAGGCACTGGTACGACAGCTGCCAGGCGAACCGGTCCGCGTAGAACGCCGAGCCCTGCGGGTCGAGCGTCGAGGGTGCCGCGGTCTCGGCCACGGTGATGCCCTTGGAGGACGAGCCTCCGCTGGGGGGCGGAGAGCAGCCCGCCGCGACCGCGACAGTCGCACAGGCCGCGATGGCCGCTGCCGAGCGGAGGGCATAGCCGTGCTGATTCTTCATCTGAACCTCTCCTGGACGGGTCTGCGTCTTCCCGGTCCGGCTCCATGGCCGCTGACGGATCGCAAGACACGAGTTTTGCAATGCAGTTCAGTCCAATGCATTGCAGAATGCTTACTGACGCCTCATAGTGCTGTCAAGAAGTCGGTCAAACAGGAAGGAGAGGTATAGACCGCTCCCCTCATCACCCCGGAGAGAGCGAGGAGTTCGCTCTTCATCCGGCGCCCTCCGGCGCCCCTGGCCCGGCCTCACCGGACTGCTGCCGACCACTGATCCCGACATCGGCAGCGGACCGCACCGGCACGCCGCGGACCGCTCCCCGATCCCCGGCACGGGCCCCTGACCAGGGCATCTGGCTCCGCACACGTGATCGGCGGCAACCCCGCACCGGGACCATGTGCCGCAGAGAGCTGTCCCGCCGCCGGGAGCGATGCCCGCTCGCGGACCGTGGCGTACCGAAGACACCGGGCCCGCTCGCGGACCGCGGCGTACCGAAGACACCGGGGGCGTCCCCCGGAAGAGAGGAATCCCCAGGATGACCCCGGACCCGAACCCCACCCCGGGACGTCGCAACAACTCGGCGTCGCTGCGGCGAGCCATCTCCATCCTTCTGCAACTGGGAGAGTCGACCGACGGGACCGGGTACACACTCGCCGAGCTGTGCCACGAACTCGCCCTCAACAAGAGCACCTCGCTCCGCCTGCTCCAGCCGCTCCTGGAGGCCCGTCTGGTCGAGCACCTCCCGTCGGGCCGCTACCGCCTCGGCTGGCGCATAGCCCAGCTCGGCCGCGCCTATCTCGCGGGCCTCGACCTGCCGCGCGGCATGCACGACATCCTGCAGAAACTCGGCTCGCAGACCCGCGAGACCGTCCATCTCGTCGTCGCCGACTTCCCGAACATCGTCTACATCCACAAGGTGGACACCCCGCACCCGGTCCGCATGTTCTCCCGGATCGGGAACAGCGCGCCCGCGTACTGCACCAGCGTCGGCAAGGCGATGCTGGCCCACGCCGCACCCGAGACGGTCGACCTGGTGATCGCGAACGGCATGCCGGCGCACACACCGCGCACGATCACGACGGCCGAGGGGCTGCGGGACGCCCTCGCCGAGATCAGACAACGGGGCTACGCGGTCGACGACATCGAGCACGAGGAGGGCATCCGGTGCGTGGCGGCGCCGGTCTTCGACCACGCGTCGGCGTGTACGACCGCCATCAGCGTCTCGGCGCCCGCGGAGCGGCTACCCGCCGAGGATCTGGCGCGGCTGGCACCCCTGGTGATGGCGGCAGCCAACGAGATCTCCACCCGGCTGGGAGCCGCCCGGTGAGCCGCGCCCCCGCCGCAATTCCCTACCTCCCGCACCGTTTCCCGTCCCGTTTCCCCTCCCGTTTCCCGTCCCGCGAACAAGGAGTTGCCCCGCCGTGTCCTCCACACTGGTCTTCCTCGGCACCGTGCGCACCGGCGGCGCCGCGTACGGCGACACCACCGCCCTCGCCGTACGCGACGGCCTGATCGCCGCACTGGGAGACGACGCGGAGAGACTCACCGACGGAGCCTCGGAGGTGATCGACCTCGGCGGAGGCTTGCTGATGCCCGCCTTCGGCGACGGTCACGCACACCCCCTGTTCGCCGGCCTGGAACACTTCGGGCCGAGGATCAGGGACCTGCCGTCGGTCGACGCCGTCGTATCCGAAGTCGGGCGCTGGGCCGCCGGGCACCCCGATGCGGCATGGATCGTCGGCGCGTCCTACGACCCCTCGCTCGCCCCGGGCGGCGACTTCGACGCGCGCTGGCTCGACGAGGCCGTCGCCGACCGCCCCGTGGTGCTGCGCGCGAACGACTACCACACTGTCTGGTGCAACACCGAGGCACTGCGGCGGGCCGGAGTCGACGCGGACACCCCCGATCCGCGCCTCGGCAGGATCGCGCGCAGACCCGACGGCACCGCGCTGGGCACCCTGCGCGAGTGGCACGCCTGCGACCTCGTGCTCGACCGGGTTCCGCACCGGCCGCGGGGGGAACTGGTCGATGCACTCGCCCTCGCCACCCGGATCTGTGCCCGCGCGGGCCTGACCTGGGTACAGGACGCCTGGGTCGAGCCCGAGATGGCCGACGCCTACCTGGCGGCGGAGGCGGCCGGAGTCCTCGCGGTCCGGGTCAACCTGGCCCAGCGGGCGGACCCCGTCCACTGGCGTGCCCAGCGCGGAGCCTTCGCCCGGACCCGGGAGCGGGTCGAGCGCGAGGCGGGTGACCTCCTCTCCGCGCGGACGGTCAAGTTCTTCGGCGACGGGGTGATCGAGGGGGGCACGGCCGCGCTCCTCGATCCGTACGAGGACGCCCCGCACAGTTGCGGCATGCGGGTGTGGGAGCCGGCCGCGCTGGCCGAGGCGGTCCGTGCCTTCGACTCCGACGGCTTCCAGATCCACATCCACGCCATCGGTGACGCGGGCGTCCGGGCCGCCCTGGACGCCATCGAGTCGGCCACGTGGGCGAATCCGCCGTGGGACCGCCGCCCGGTCATCACCCATGTCCAGCTCGTGGACCCCGCCGACCTCCCCCGCTTCGCCCGTCTCGGCGTGATCGCCAACGTCGAGCCCCTGTGGGCGCGGCTCGACGCGGTGCAGTCCGAGCTGACCGTGCCCCGGATCGGTGAACAGCGGGCCGCACGCCAGTACCCGCTCGCGGAACTCGCGGAGCACGGGGCGCGGCTGTCCTTCGGCAGTGACTGGCCGGTCAGCTCACACCTGCCGCTGGAGGGCATCCAGACCGCCGTCACCCGCCGCACCACGGACGGCCTTCCGGAACACGGCTGGACAGCCCACCAGTGCCTGACCATCGACCAGGCACTGGAGGCGGCCACCACCGGGGTCGCCCACCAGGCATTCGCCGGCCACCGCTCGGCCCTGGTCCCCGGGGCACCCGCCGACCTGGTCTGGCTCGGCAGCGACCCCCGCACCGCCGATCCCCTGCGCATCCGGGAGATCCCCGTACTCGGCACCTGGCTCCAGGGCCGCCGGACGCACGGTCCCTGAGGGCCGGCCTGGTCGATACGCCTCACCCTCAGGGACGGGTGTTCACACGGGCTCCGGGTGCCGAGGGGGCGGTGCGACGACCGGTGTCAGACCCCCGTGTCATGGTGTTCATGGACGCCGACCAGCGCGCCCGCCGCAGTACCGACCGACCGCAGCCGCCCGGCTGTCGAAGGAGTGCACCCCATGCCCGGAACCGACGCCGACCGCACCTCCCTGGCAGCCATCGCGGCGCTGCTGGCGCCCGCCTGTCCGGCCGTCGCCGAGCAGGTGCTGTCCGCGCACGACGACCCCGCGGGATATGTCCGCGCGTATGCGGCACGGCTGGCGGACCGGGGCATCGACGGGCCCGTCCCGGCCCTGGCCTGGATAGCGCTGGTCGACGCGCTCGATGAGCACCGGCTGCTCGCCGAGTTCGACTGGAAGGAGGATCCGGCGGAGATCCGGGCCCGGCTGGGAGGGCTTGTGTCCCGTCCGTCCGTGGATCCCTGGGTGCTGGTCGAGGCCGATGAGATGCTGCTGCCGACGGCCGAGTTCCTCCATGCCTGCGGTCGGCACTACCGCGAGATCGGTGCCGCCCTCGCCGTCCTCGACATCGATTCGGACTGTTACCCGGTGGTGTGCCTGCGCGGTTCGCGGGCCGAGGAACTGGTCTCGCTCGCGACGCGCGCGGGTTTCACCGCGGAGGTTCTCGGCGCTCGGTGAGATGAGCCGGGCGCGATGCGGGCGGTCGGCCGCCCGGGTTTCGACGCGGTCCTTGCCGAGACGACGCGCGGGCGGCTTCGGCGCGCAACGGGATCAGGGTGTCAGGGGTGGTCTCCGAGCAGGACGCGGCGTACGTGGTGGAGGTGTTCGCGCATGGCGTCGCGGGCGCCTCGCGGATCCCGTTCGCGGACGGCGGCGACGATCTGCTCGTGTTCGGCGCAGTAACAGCGGTGGCGTTCGGGATTGAAGCTGCGGCGCTTGAGTCCGCCCCATATGGGCTGGCCGCGGGCGCTGATGAGCAGGGAACTGACGCTGATCAGGACCGTGTTGTGGGTGGCCAGGGCGAAGCTGTGGTGCAGCGCGGTGTCCCAGCGTTCGAACTCATCCGAGTCGGCCGCCCGCTCGCCGCCGCGAAGGCAGCGCTCCATTTCCGCGAGGTCGGCCCCGGTGGCGGACGCGACGGCGAGTGGCATCAGTTCCGGCTCCAGGACCAGTCGTGAGGCCATGATCTCCGCAGGGCTGGGCTGGTGGGCACCACCGGAAGGGAGGGTGGTCTCGCCGGGGGCGACGAAGGTGCCGCGGCCGACATGGCGCCGCACGACGCCGCGTGCTTCCAGGTCGTGCAGGGCGGCGCGGACCGCGGCACGGCCGACCCCGGTGGCTGCCGCCAGCTCCCGTTCGGTGGGCAGGCGGTCGCCGGGTTTGAGGCCACCGGCGGTGATGATCTCTTCCACATGGCTGAGCGCGGTGGCAGCGGGGCCCACATCGTGGTCCATGTCTGTTCTCTCTCTGTTCCCTTTCTGAACCAATGCGGACCAATGTTAGCACTGAGTTCGACCGGTGAGTCCGGTGAGTCCAGTGAGTAAGGATTCCGGGCATTGACGCCTGGGAAGCCCTGAATCTAGGCTCACCGTTACGAACCGATTCCCAGGATTGGTTCATATTGGTGTGGAGGTGCGGTGCGCTTCGCGAGGATTCACGGCAAGGACGGCGTACGGGTCTGCGCGGTCGACGAACACGGAGCGGGCCGCGAGGTGCGCTTCGCCGACACCGGCCTTCCCGTGCACGATCTGCGGCAGATCATCGACGCGGGCCCCGGGGCCACGGAACGCCTGGAGATCGGACGCCGGGTCGTCGGCGGGCGGTTGCTGGCCCCCCTGACCCCGGCCCGCAACATCTTCTGCGTCGGGCGCAACTACTCCGACCACGCGGCGGAGTTCGCGAAGAGCGGCTTCGACGCGACCGCCTCCCCGGACGGCCCGCAGGTGCCGGAGCACCCCGTCGTCTTCACCAAACCGGCGGCCTCCGTGATCGCCTCAGGCGATGTGGTCGACCCGCACACCGACCTCACCTCAGCGCTCGACTACGAGGGCGAGATCGGCGTGATCATCGGGCGGCGGGCCACGAAGGTCGGCCGGGAGGAGGCGATGGGTTACGTATGGGGCTACACCCTCATCAACGACATCACCGCCCGCGACCTGCAGCGCGACCACAAGCAGTGGTTCATCGGCAAGTCCCTCGACACCTTCTGCCCCATGGGCCCCTGGGCCGTGACCGCCGACGAGATCGCCATCCACGATCTGCGGCTGCGGACCCGCGTCAACGGCGAGCTGCGACAGGACGCCAGCACCTCCCTGCTGATCTTCGACGTGGCGGACATCATCGAGATCCTCTCCGCCGGCATCACCCTGGAACCCGGTGACGTCATCGCCACCGGCACCCCGGCCGGCGTCGGCATCGGTTTCGAACCGCCCAAGTACCTCACCACCGGAGACCGGGTCGTCGTCTCCGCTCCCGGACTGGGCGAGCTGGCCAACACCATCGGACCCGTGGCCGGCCGCGACCACCAGGGGACCGGCGCCGCCGCCCTGTTCGTCGAGCGGACCGGCCAGGGCCCGCCCGTGGTCCTCATCCACGGCCTCGGCGGCGCCACCACCGTCTACGATCCGCAGGTCAGGGCCCTGGCCGAGCGCCACACGGTGCTGCGCTACGACCTGTCGGGGCACGGCCGCTCGCCCGGGAACGGCGTACCCGGCGTCACCGGCTGGGTCGAGGAACTGGCCGCCCTGCTGGACTCGGAGGGCATCGAGGAGACCGCCGTCGTCGCCCACTCCCTGGGCACCCTGATCGCGTCCGCCTTCGCCGTCGCCCACCCCGACCGGGTCACCGCGCTCGCCCTGCTGGGCCCCGTCCGCGCCCTGGGCCCACAGGCCAAGGAGGCCATGCGTGCCCGCGCTCGCACCGTGCGCGACGGCGGGATGTCCGCGGTGGCCGACACCATCGTGTCGGTGGCCACCTCCCGGGGGACCCGCGCCGAGCGTCCCCTCGCCGCCGCCCTGGTCCGCGAGCTGCTGCTCGGCCAGGATCCGGAGGGCTACGCGTCCGCCTGCGAGGCCCTGGCCTCGGCCGGGGAGCCGGACTTCACCCGTATCAAGGCCCCGGTGCTGCTGCTCACCGGCAGCGACGACAAGACCAGCCCGCCGGCCGTCAACGACGACATCCTCGCCCTGCTCCCCAGGGCCGGGCTGCACATCATCGAGGGCATCGGCCACTGGCACACCCTCGAAGCACCCGAAGACGTCACCCGGCACCTCCAGGAATTCCTCGCCCGGCCCTGAAAGCCGTACGAAAGGATGGTGACGACGATGTCACCGAGCACGTCGACCCTGTTCACCAACGTCCGCGTCTTCGACTCCAGCGGCAGCGAACCCTTCCCCGGCGAGGTCCTGGTGACCGGCGAGCGCATCGCCGAGGTCCGCCGCGGCAGCGGCGAGCGGCCCCATGACGGCGTCCGCGTCATCGACGGCCGCGGACAGTTCCTCATGTCCGGCCTGTGCGACGCGCACACACACTTCAGCTGGACCGACTCCGCGGACCTGCCGGGCCTGGCCACCGTGGGCGTGGAGGAGCACACCCTGCTGTCCGCCCGCTCCGCGCTGACCTACCTCAACTCCGGGTACACCATGTGCGTCGGTGCCGCCTCCGCCAAACCCCGGCTGGACGTCGTCATCCGCAACGCCATCAACGACGGGCTCATCCTCGGCCCGCGCTACCTGGCCAACTGCCAGGAGATCGCCGTCACCGGCGGCGCGCTCGTGGACGGCATCACCGCCTTCGCCGACGGCCCCGACGAGATGCGCAAACAGGTCCGCCGCAACGTCGCGATGGGCGCCGACCTGGTCAAACTGAGCATGTCCGGCGAGGAGATCACCGGCAACCAGCACGCCCAGGACAACTACTTCTCCGACGAGGAAGTCCTCGCCGTCACCACCGAGGCCCATCGCCGCGGCCTGCGCGTGTGTACACACGCCCGCTCCGCGGAGAGCGTGAAGATGTCCCTGCGCAACAACGTCGACATCATCTACCACGCCAGCTTCATCGACGAAGAGGGCCTCGACATGCTGGAGGCCAGGAAGGACGAGGTCTTCGTGGCCCCCGGCCTGAACTGGCTGGTGGCCACCCTCAACGACGCGGCGGCCTTCGGCTACCCGCCCGAGGCCGCCGAAGCCGCCGGATACAAGCACGAGTTCGAGTGCGCCGTCGAGGGCCTGCGGGAGATGCGGCGCCGCGCCATCAGAGTCCTGCCCGGGGGCGACTACGGCTTCGCCTGGACCCCGCACGGCACCTACGCCCGCGACCTGTGGCACTTCGTCGAACTCCTCGGCTACACCCCGATGGAGACACTGCTGGCCGCGACCGCGCTGGGCGGAGAGATCATGCGGATGCCCGGCGAACTCGGGCAGATCAAGCCCGGCTTCTACGCCGACCTCATCCTCATCGACGGCGACCCGCTCCAGGACATCACCGTCCTGCAGAACCACGACAGGATCGCCGGAATCATGAAGGGCGGCGCCTTCCACAAGGACCCCGGCCCCAGCACCCCCGGCAACACCCCCTCCCCGACCGGCCGGCCCGTCGTCATCACGGCCTGACACCGTAGGAGATCCTGGCCTGACACGGTAGGAAATCCCGGCCTGACACGGTCAGAGATCCCGGCCCGGCACGGTCAGAGATCCCGGCCCGGCACGGTCAGAGATCCCGGCCTCACACCGTAGGAAACCGACGCCCCCTCATGTTCCGTCCTGCGGCCGCACGATGAGTGCCGGGGCCACGCACGTGACGTTTCCCGGTCCCATTGGCAACAATCTCCACCATGGAGACTCTGGGGGACGAGCGCGACGGCTGGCGGCCACCGTCCGAGGTGCGCAATATCGTCCGGGACAGCACGGTGGAGTACCTCGTCCAGGTCGGCCATGTCCGCGGCGACCTGGTGGTCAATCTGCCGTCCGCCCGCGAGCCCGCCGACACCGCCGCCGAGGAACTCGCCCGCTCCGTCCGCTCGCAGTGGTCGGCCGAGGTGGCGGCCCGGGAGCTGGGCGACACCGAGGGCGCGCTCGCCCTGCGCTGGCTGGCGCGCTGGGGCCCGAGCGCGCCGCGAGGCACGGGCCCGGACGAGGAGCGGGACGGTCCCGGGCACGCCGTGCGCGGCGACCGGATCGGCGGCGCCGTGGACACCTTCCTCGGCCTCGGCCTGCGGCGCCTGCTTGTCCTCGGGGGGCCAGGCTCCGGTAAATCGACCCTGCTGGCCCTGACGACCGTGCTGCTCGCCGGGCGCCACCTGGGCGACGTCACCCGTGCTGTCCCCGGCGACCGGGGCGTCCCGGTGCCCGTGCTGCTCACCCTGGAGTCGTGGGACGCGGAGCAGGTGGCGTTCCGCGACTGGCTGATCGACCGGCTCACCGAGGACCACCCCGGACTGCCCCGCGTGGACGGCGCGCACCCCGCGCGCCGACTCGTACGCGACAACCGGGTACTCGCCCTGCTCGACGGCCTCGACGAACTCCCCGCCCACCGGCGCGGTGCGGTCGTCCGCGCGCTGAACGCCGCTCCCCGGGACACCGGATACATTCTGGCCTGCCGGGCGGCGGAGTACCGCGCGTCGGCCGACCGCCTGACGGGCGCGTCCGACATCGAGGCCCTGCCCGTCGGCCCGCGCGACGCCGCCGCCCATCTGCTGCGCACCGCGGACCCGCGCCGCCACGACCAGTGGGGTCCCGTGGTCGACGAACTGGCCGAACACCCCGAGGGGCCTCTCGCACAGGCCCTGGCCACGCCGCTGATGCTCTGGCTGGTGCGGCGGGCCCACCGCCCCGAACACGCCGACCCGGCCCTCCTGACGGACCACGGCCGGTTCCGGACCCGCGCGGACATCGAGGCCCATCTGCTGGACGCGATCGTCCCCGCGGCCTTCGCCCCGGGCGCCCATGACACCGAGCGGCTGCACGCGCCCGGCCGCTGGCATCCGGGCCGCGCCCGGGGCTGGCTGGCCTTCCTCGCCCGGGAACTGGAGCGCCGGGAAACCACCGAGTTCGCCTGGTGGCGGCTGCAACGGACGACGGTGACCCGGCTGCTGGCGCTGCCGACCCTGCTGGTGCTGGGGATCGCGCTGACCGAGTCCGTGCTGATGCTCACCCGGCTGGTGCAGGACGCCTACAGCGATCCGGTGCTCCAGGGCATCCTCAGGATCGATCGCGTCGAGCGGAACTACGTACTCGGCGGATTCCTCATGGCCACCGCGGTCCGGGGCGCCGCCATGGCCTGGTTCGGCGAGCGGTTCTGGGAGCCGCGCCGCCGCGCCAACCCGTTCCGCGCGGGCGCGGCCCTGCGCTCCGTGTCCCGGGCCGCGTCCCTGCGGCAGGGGCTGCGCGCCGCGGCGGTCCTCCTGGTACCGACCGCCGGGCTGCTGCTGATCAGTCTGGAAGCCACGGGCGAGCACGTACCCGCGTTCGCCGCCCAGTCACTGCTGGGCTTCACCCTGGCCGCGCCGCTGATGGCGATGATCGCCGCGCCCGCCGACACCGTGGACGCGGCGACCCCGGACTCGGCGCTCACCAGCGAACGGCGCACCGCCTGGCTCACTCTCGGTCTGGTCGCGCCGCTGATCGGACTCGGGCCGGGCGCCCACAGCCTGCTCACCGGCGATGCCGCCGCCGAGGTGGCCATCGCCGTGATCAAGGGCTGGGCGGGGGCGGTCCTGGTGCTGGTGGCCCTGAGTCCCTGGTGCCTGTGGGCCGTCTCCAAGGTGTGGCTGGCGCTGCTGGGGCGGGTGCCGTGGTCACTGATGGAGTTTCTGCGGGACGCGCACGGTGCGGGGTTGCTCCAGCGGTACGGGGGCGCCTACCGGTTCCGGCACCTGCGGCTTCAGGAGCATCTCGCCGGAGCCCTCCGTACGGAGCCCGTATCCGTCCCCGGCCCACGGCAGTCCCCGTCCGGCGCACCGCAGTCCCCGTCCGGCGCACGGCAGTCCCCGCCCACGGCCCCCACCGTGAACGTGCCCCTCCAGGGCCCCTTCACGGCCGGCGCACCCCCGCGCGCCCGGCGGGACCCCGCCGGCCGGACGTCCCCGGCGCCCCGGCTGAGGGACTTCCTCGACCAGGTGCCGCCACTGCACGCGACACCGGGCTGGCGTCTCGTCACCGCCGACGACAGCGCGTACGCCCTGACGGGCCGGGGGCGCAGGCTGCCGCTGGCGCACTGGGCGGTGTGCGGGGCGTTCGCCGCCGTGGCACTGATGCGTACCGCCGCGAACGGCAACTGGGACAGCTGGCACGGCTGGATCGGGGTCCTGTTCTGGCTCGCCTTCGCGCTGCTGATCAATCTCGTGGCACTGGCGCTGCCCGGGGTGCGTATGTCGCTGCGGATCGATGTCCACGGTGTCACCGCGACCATGGGCCGCCGCACCGCCGCGTACGCCTGGGACGACGTGCTGACCGTGGCCGTGCGCCAGACGTACGTCCGAGGCCGGAACCAGCGCGGCTACGGCCCCCACGTCCGGCTGCGCCCCGGCGCACCCGAGCCCCCGCGCGTGTTCCGGGGCCGCGACGGCTGGTGGCTGGTGATCGGCCTGAACCTCCGTCCGGCCATGCCGCCCGACGTCGTGGACGCGCTGACGCGCTTCTCCGGGGGCCGCTGGCAGGGCTGACCGCCGTCACCACCGGAGAACCGCTGTCACCACCGGAGAACCGGCGTGCCCCGGCCGGTGGGGGCGGGCCCCGGTCGGGGTGAGGGTGTGCGCCGATTGGTGGGGGATCGGCTTGCCGGGGTGCGGGCACTGGTGAAGGATCAATTTACGGGATCTGTCGCGTATCTATCGTCATGTCACGATTCGCGGCGTGTCGTCCTCTCTCTGCCCGACCGCATGAGGAGTCGCCATGGAAGTCAGTCCGCTCAGCCGCCGACGGCTGCTGTGGGGCGCTGCCGGCGGGGCGGGCGCGGCTCTGGCCGCCGTCGGGCTGCCCCGGCCGACGGGGCCCGAGAAGAAGGTGAAGGCCGCGCCGCCGAGCCTCGTACGCAAGGCCCCCGCCCCCGCCGCCGGACCGCCCGCGGCTCCGCGTCCGGACCCCTCGGTGGACTACGCGCCCGCCGTCTGGATCGAAGCCTCCGAGTCCAGCTACACACGCTCCGAGCGTCCCGGGGCGTATCCCATCCAATACGTCGTCATTCACCTAACGACGGACACCTTTCCGGACATGATCGCCAGGTTCAAGGAGCCCAGCGAGCGGGTGTCCGCGCACTACATGATCAGCTCGAACGGCACCCGGATCGCCCAGTGCGTGCGCGAGAGCGACGTCGCCTGGCACTCCGGCAGCGTTTGGCACAACTACCGGAGCATCGGTATCGAGCACGAAGGCTGGATCGACCAGCCCTTCTACACCGACGGGATGTACGAGGCATCCGCCGTGCTCACGGCGACGATCTGCGCGAAGTACGACGTCCCGGTCGACCGGGACCACATCCTGGGCCACATCGAGGTCCCGCTGTCCACGCACGAGGACCCCGGACCCTCGTGGAACTGGACCACCTATATGAAGCTCGTCGAGACCGCTCGGCGGCGCGTCAGAACCTGACGCCGCGTCGGCCCCATGGCGTGGGCCGCGCTATTTTCCGGCGAGACGCCACAGCGAAGTGGCTTCCGCGGCGCGGGCGGCGTAGAGGGGGTCAGCCGTGTCTCTTGCTCGCGGATGCCGTGGCCGGGTGTCGGTCCTGTCCACCACGTGCAGGCCGGCCGCCTCGATGCCGGCCAGGAGTTCGCCGCGCGTCCTGAGCCCGAGATGCTCGGCCAGATCCGACAGGATGAGCCATCCTTCACCTCCCGGTTCGAGGTGCGCGGCGAGTCCGTCCAGGAAGCCGCGGAGCATGCTGCCGCCAGGGTCGTAGACACCTTGTTCTACGGCGGAGGTGGGCCGGGCCGGGACCCAGGGCGGGTTGCAGACGACGAGGTCCGCGCGCCCTTCGGGAAACAGGCCGGGTCCTACGATGTCGATGCGCTCGGTGAAGCCCAGTCGGCGGACGTTGTCGCGTGCGCAGGCCAGGGCACGCGGGCTGATGTCAGTGGCCACAACGTGGTCGATCCCCCGGCGGGCCAGGACGGCGGCGAGCACTCCCGTCCCCGTCCCGAGGTCGAACGCGGTACCGCGACCCGTGCGATGGGCCGCCGGCGCGGGGAGCGGCGCATGGGCGACGAGGTCGACGTATTCGCCCCTGACCGGGGAGAACACCCCATAGTGGGGGTGAACGCGAGCGTTGAGGGCCGGTACCTCCACGCCGTTCGTGCGCCACTGATGCGCTCCGATCACGCCCAGTAGCTCGGTGAGCGAGACGGCCATCGGCTCGGACGGCGGACCGTACGCTTCGGTGCATGCCTGGCGCACATCGGGGGCTCTGCGCAGATTCAGGCAGTAGTCGTCGTCCAGCAGAACGAGGAGCCTGCCGAGCACGCGGGCCCGGTGGCCGCGGGCCCTGCGGTGCAGATGGAAGGAGTCTGCCGGGCTGCCGACCTCGCCCTGCCGAGCGGGTTTCCGGTCGATGCGGCGGCCCATCGCTCGCAGCAGTTGACGTGCGTTGGGGAAGTCTCCCTGCCACAGCAAGGCGGTTCCCTCGCAGGCCAGACGGTAAGCAGTGTCGGCCTTCATCCGGTCGTCCGCACCGATCACCCGGCTGGGAGGCGGTGTCGCGCTCTCGGAATGCCAGCGGATGGAACGGCGGGTGTTCGTCTCGGTCCAGTGGATGGTGGACACCACATACTCCTCGTCATCGAACACGCAGGGCACGAAGAGCACTTCGAGGAGGTGCAGGGCGGCAACGGCCGTGCTTGCGGCACAGGCGCGTGCGTCGGGGCAGGTGAGGCTACCGCTCCCGCGTCGAAGCGCGAGGGGAGGAGTCGCCGAGAACCATGCCGAGCGTCACGACCAGCCCTTTCGGAGAGATGAGCCAAAAGATTCGCACAGCCCTGACTCCGAAGGCAAACCAGCGCCAAGGCAGAACCGGCCCACGGGCAAACGGCCCACGGGCCGGGCGGGGAAGCTGTCCCCGCCCCGAGCGGCTCGCCGCCCGGCCGAGCGCGCAGAGCACCGATGAATGGCTTCCCATGCCCCACCCCCACCCCCACCGTCCCAGCGTGAGCGGGGTGCTACGCATCACGGACTTCGTGTCCCGCACGAATGGAGGCGAGACGATTCCTCTTGCTAAGGTGACGCCATGGCTTTCCTCTTCTTCGTCTGAGTCCGGGCACGGCCCCGCCGTTTCTGCTGCCCGTAGACCCTTCGTATGCCCAGGGAAAGCCCTATGCGCGACCGCGCCCCTACCTCCCTGCCCACCGCAGTCCCCGCTGTGGCGCAGCTGTCCGTCAAGTCCGTCACCAAGTCGTATGGCGCCCGAACCATCCTCGACCAGGTCTCCTTCACCGTCCGGCCGGGCGCGAAGGCCGCCGTCATCGGTGAGAACGGCTCCGGCAAGTCCACCTTGCTGCGGCTGCTCGCCACGGCCGAGATGCCGGACGCCGGGGAGATCACCGTCCGCTTCCCCGGCGGCACCGGCCACCTCGCCCAGACCCTCGCCCTCGATGCGGACTGCACCGTGCAGGACGCCGTCGACCTTGCCCTGACCGAACTGCGCGATATGGAGCAGAGGCTCCGTGCGGCGGAGGAGTCCCTCGCCGGCGCGTCGGACGAGGAGCTTGCCGCGTACGCCACACTGCTGATCGCGTACGAGGAACGCGGCGGCTGCGAGGCCGACGCCCGGGTGGATGCCGTCCCGGTCGCCGCCCTGTCCGTGGGACAGCAGCGGCGGCTGCAGATCGAAGCCGAGGAGCTGGAACTGCACGCCGGCCGCAGGCGCTGACCCGGTTCGGCCTGCCCCCGCCCCGCATCGCTTCACATCCATCAATCCACTGAGACAAGGGATGAACCATGACCACCTTCGTGACACCACAACAGCACGCCGACCGCACCGCCGCCGCCGTCGAGGCAGCCGTCGCGGCCGGGCGTGGGCTCGGCCTGACCGTCACCGACCCCACGGTGCTCCACGACGTCTTCTCCGTCGTCGTCCACCTGGCCCCCTCGCCGGTCGTGGCCCGGATTCCCACCGTTCTGCCCCGCCCGGACGACCTGGCCTCGATCGCGCACCGCCAGCAGGACGAGCTGGACGTGACACGGTGGCTGGCCGACCAGGGAATCCCCGTGATCGCGCCCAGCCCCCTCGTGCCGCGCGAACCCGTGCGGCACGACGGGTTCTCGATGACCTTCTGGCCCTTTGTCGAGGAGGCGCGGGACAAGGAGCCCGACTACGTCGCGAACGCCGAGAGCGTCGCCGACCTGCATGCGGCACTGCGCGCCTACCCGGGCCGCCGCCTGGAGTTCCTGTCCGCGGCCGACCCGCGGTTCATCGCGGACAGCCTCGCCCTGCTCGACCAGCACCCCGACCTGATCGGCGCGGCCGAGCTGGACCGCGCCCGCCGCGAATGGCAGATCCTCGAACCCCTCGTACGCTCACGCAGCGCCTTCGAGGCCCGGTTCCCCGGCATCGACCTCCAGCCCATCCACGGTGACTCCCCGCCCGCGAACATCTTCAACGCGGTGGACGGCGACCTCTACGCCGACTTCGAACTGATCACCCTGGGACCCATCGAGTGGGACCTGGCCGCTCTCGGCCCCGAGTACGAAGCCGCCTACAACCGCGGCGCACGACGCAACGGCACGAGGCCGCTCAACGAGGAGGTCCTCACCTTCGTCAACGCCCTGGGCATGCTGCGGGTCATCGCCACCCTCACCCTGGTTCCGCAACTTCCCGAACTGATGGCGTACCTCAAGCCCGCGGTCGACCACTGGCAGACGACGCCCTTCGCCGCCGGCCTGAGCGGCTGATACGGACCGACTGGGAGCATGCTCGGGTCGAGCAGCGCGTACGGGCGCCGGGCCTGGAGCATGCCGGCCAACCGCAGGTAGCGCTTGCGTGCCGGTGCCGGTACCGGGCGGGCTGGGCGGAAGGCGGCCCGCGGGTCCGCGGTGAGGGCCGCACCGGTCCGCTTGCCCTCCCGCGTCCTGCGGGGACCCGCTACCGGGTGGTTCCGGTGTCCCGCAGGGCGACGCCGTACTGAGCGAGTTGGAGCCCCAGGCCGCACGGGCGTGACGGGCCGGACGGGCCGAACAGCGCGGGTAGCTGTTCGACGTGGTGGACGCCCGGGGGGAGGGTGCCGGACAGCAGTTCCCGGGTGACGAGGGCCGCCACCAGGCCGGTGATCCGGCTCTGGCCCGTGCCGGTGAAGGAGCTGGCCGCGTGCCGGCCGTCGCGCCAGGCATCGGCCCGCACCGCGAACGCCTCGCCGCCGCTGTGCACCCGCAGGAACGCCGCGGTCAGCGCCCGCCGCACCGCGGGCCGCCGTACGAGTCCGCCGAGCCCCGCCCGGCGCAGACCGAACAGCAGCGCGGTGAGCGCTCGGGAGTCCAGGCACAGCCGGGTGGTCACCTCGCGCACCCCGAGCGTGCCGGGCAGGGTGTGCTGGTCGGAGAAGGGGAACGGGTGGGCGGTACGCGTCCCGTGGCCGGGCAGTGAGATGCGGCGCGGGTGTGCGGTGACGGGGGCGCCCAGCCCCTCCACGGTCCAGCGGACCGCGTCCGCGCCGTGCCGCTCACCGGAGCCGAGCAGGACGGTGAGATCGATACGGTCCGCGCCGCCGACGGCCTCATGCACGCGGCGGGCGAGCAGGTTCGTGAGCCCCGGGGCGACTCCGACGCTGAGGACGGCCGTCGCGCCGGTGTCCGCCGCGAGCGGGTGGAGCCGGGCCACGGCCTCCAGCAGCCGGGGCGTGGCGCCGACGTCCACGAGGTGGACGCCGCGTTCCAGGCAGATCCGGGCGACGGTGGCGTCGGGCGGTTCGGCGCACAGCACCACCGCGGCGATGTCGCCGAGGTCGTCCAGGGCCCGGCGCAGGGTCACCGGATCGGCGGCGTCCACCCGCACCCCGCCCAGGGCGCGTACCCGGGCGGCGTTCCGGCCGGCGGGGACGACCCGGCCGGGGAACCACGTGCCGAGCGCGGTGGTCACGGTGGCGCCCACGGCTCCGTAACCGCCAAGGACAAGGATTCGGCCGGTGAGGTCGCCGGCATGCGCTGTCGTCATGCCTTACCGGAATACACTGTAGTGTCACTACAGTCAAAAGTGTCACTACAGTCAAAATGACGGAGCGCGGTTCTCCCACCGGGGCGGGGCCGTCGCGGTCAAGGAGGGCAGGGCGAGCGTGTCGCTTTCGCGCGCGGAGAAGGCCCGCCGCACCCGGCAGCGGATGCTCGACGCCGCGGGCCGGCTGTTCACCGATCGGGGCTGGACCGGTACGACCGTGGAGGATGTCGCGCGGTCCGCCGGCGTCGGGGTGCAGACCGTCTACTTCACCTTCGGGACCAAGCGCGCCGTGCTGAAGGAACTGGTGGACACGGCGGTCGCCGGTGACCTGGACCCGGTCGCCACCCTGGAGCGGCCCTGGGCCCGGGAGGTCCTGGCCGAGCCCGTCCCCGCCGTACAGCTCGCGCTCCAGGCCGCGGGCGCCCGGAGGGTACTGGAGCGGGCCGCACCCCTGCTGGAGGTGGTACGGACGGCGGCGCCGGCGGACCCGGAGCTGGCCGCCCTGTGGCGGATCAACCAGGAGCAGCGGCACACCGTGCAACTGTCGTTCGCGCGGGCCCTGGTGGCCAAGACCGCCGGAGGACTGCGGGGCGGATATGACGCGGAGTCCGCCGCCGATGTGGCCATGACCCTGCTGGGTCCGGAGACCTACGCCCTGCTGGCCACCGGGCGCGGCTGGCCGCCGGCCCGCTGGGAACGCTGGGCGGCGGACGCGCTGGTGCGGCAACTGCTCCCCTGAGGGAGCGCCGACGGGTGTGCTCCCGGCCCGCGGGCAGCGTTGGGCTCCGCCGACGTACCTGCCGACGGTCCGGGAGATCCGCCGCCGCCACCGCCACTGCCACTGCCGTCACCGTCACCGCCGTCACCACTTGATACCCGGCCACCACCCCTCGCACCTGCTGACGCGACCACCACCGTCCGTCCCCCTTCGGAGGAGGCCCATGATGATCCCGGCCGGACAACTCGGCGCCACGGCCGACGGACTGGTTCCGCCGGACCGTCCGGTGATGCTGCACACCTCGCTGCGCTCCTTCGGCGCCCCCGTCGCGGGCGGCGCGGACACGGTGCTGGACGCCCTGCTGGCGAACAACCGCACGGTACTGGTGCCGAGCTTCACCGAGCCGCAGTTCGAACTCCCGCCCCCGGACCGGGCCGCGCTGCGCCCCGCCCGCAACGGCATCGACTACAGCGCGCCCCCGGCCGGGCCCGCCCGTACGGAAGGCGCTGCCTACACTCCGGAGTGCGGCCTCATCAAC
This sequence comes from Streptomyces sp. NPDC055078, assembly GCF_053607985.1. Classification (NCBI taxonomy): domain Bacteria; kingdom Bacillati; phylum Actinomycetota; class Actinomycetes; order Kitasatosporales; family Streptomycetaceae; genus Streptomyces; species Streptomyces sp. NPDC055078. Next base: position 5,273 of record NZ_JBSGUP010000052.1, on the reverse strand, counting down.
CCGGGGCTCGGCGCACTCCCGGCGGCCCTGATCCGCCGTGCCGGCGCCGTTCGCGGCTCGCATCCGCTCAACTCGTTCGCCGCGCTCGGCCCTCTCGCGGACCGGCTGATCCCGGCCCAGAGCCCCGCCGATGTGTACGGCCCCATCCGCGCACTGGCGGCCCATGAGGGGGTGATCCTCCTCATCGGGGTGGGGCTCAACCGGATGACGGCGCTCCATGAGGCCGAACGACAGGCGGGGCGCCGTCTGTTCGTGCGCTGGGCCCGGGTCGCCGGGGGAGGGGTGTCCATGGTCGACGTGGGGTCCTGCTCGGAAGGGTTTCCCCGGCTGGATCCGGTCCTGCGCCCCCTGACGCGCACCGCGACCGTGGGCCGCTCGCGGTGGCGGGTGTCGTCCGCGCGGCAGACGCTGGCCGCCGCGACCGCGGCCATCACCGCCGACCAGGGCATCACCCGCTGCGCCGCCAACTGCCGGGCGTGCCGCGACTCCATCGCCGGCGGCCCGGTCCTGGGACCGGACCGCCCCGGGTAGCCACCGGCCGGTGCCGGCCCGCCGAGGCCCCACTGCCACTCCCCGACGCTTGCGGGCCCCGAGGTCCGCACGCACCCCTTCCGGAAGATGGTTCCGACCGAGGGCGGGAGCACAAGCGTTGTCGACGCCTGGCGGTCGCCCCGCCTGAGGGAGTGACGAGTCGCGCGCTGAGGGCTTCGTGCCTACGGGTTGTTCAGCGGGTGCGGGTGCGGGTGCGGGGGGCGTCGGGGCGGTAGCTGGCTTTGATGTGGACTCTTTCGCCCTGGGGGCCGAGGATGCTGAGGAATTCCACGGGGTGTTCGTCGGCGTTGCCGAACCAGTGGGGGAGGTGGGTGTCGAATTCGGCGACTTCGCCCTCGGCGAGGAGGAAGTCCTTGTCGCCGAGTACGACGCGAAGGCGACCTCGCAGGACGTAGAGCCAGTGGTAGCCCTCGTGCGAGCGGGGATCGGGCTCACGGCCGTCGGTCAGGCCGGCGGGCAGGATGTGTTTGAACGCCTGCGGCCCGCCGGGGGTGCGGGACAGCGGGACGACCGTCATGCCGTTGTGGGTGAACGGTTGCGGATACACCCGGGGGTCAAGGTCGGCGGGGGCGCCGATCAGTTCCTCGACGGGCATCCGGTAGGCGCGGGCCAGCGGCAGCAGGAGTTCCAGACCCGGTTTGCGCTGCCCGGATTCCAGCCGGGACAGGATGCTGATCGGAATGCCGGTGGTCTCCGACAGCGCGGTCAGAGTGGCGCCGCGGCGGCGGCGCAGCTCGCGCAGCCGGGGCCCGACGGCGGCCAGCACCGCTTCGAAGTCGTCGCTCATACATCCACCCTGACGGGACTTTTCGCTTTCCGCAAAGACCTTTGTCCGATGGTCGAAGTGGCTGCACTGTGACGGTCGGAGGTGGCCACGATGACCCGAAACACCCAGGTCAACACCGATACCCGGTACGACGTCGCAGCGATCGGCGCGGGCCCGGCCGGCTTGAGCGCAGCACGCGTGCTCGGGCGTGCCCGCAGGTCGGTGCCGGTGATCGACGACGCCCGGCCCCGCAACGCGTCGGCGGCACACCCGCACGGCTTCCTGTCCCGCGACGGGGCAGCGCCCGGCGACGTACGGAAGGCGGGGCCGCACGACGTGGCGGCGTGGCGGGATACGGGAACCTCGCCGCCGACCGACTCCACCCCGATGCCGCCGCCGCCATCCGGCCCGGACGACAGACCGCACCGCGGGATCCCGACGTCCCGCTCACGGCGACCTGAAGCCGTGCCCCCGCACGGCGACCTGAAGCCGTGCCCCCGCACGCCGACCTGAAGCCGTGCCCCCGCACGCCGACCGCGGCCACCCGACACGGAAAGGACCGAGCGCCATGGACGCTCAGCCCTGGGACGAGATGTACCGCCGCCGCGACCAGATCTTCAGCGGCAACCCCAACCCCGTACTCGTCACCGAGATCACCGGCATACCACCCGGCCAAGCGCTCGACGTCGGCTGCGGCGAAGGAGCCGACGCCCGCTGGCTGGCCCGCAACGGCTGGCAGGTCACCGCGGTCGACATCTCCGACATCGCCCTGCGACGCGCCGCCACCGCGGCGACCGACACCCCAGGCCGCGTGGCATGGGCGCGCGCCGACCTCACGACCACACCGCCCCCCGCAGGCGCCTTCGACCTGGTGTCCGTCCACTACTTCCCCCTGCGCCGTCAGCCCGGCCACACGGCGCTGTACGGGCTGCTGAATGCGGTGTCCCCTGGCGGAACTCTGCTCTTCACCACCCACTCCCGCGACGATCTCACCCCGACCGGGGACTTCGATCCCAGCGACTACTACCAGCCCGACGACATCACCCCGCTCCTTGCCCCCACCTGGAACATCCTGATCGATGAAACTCGGCCGCGTGCAGCTCCCGCCCCCACCGGCACACACCACACGCACGACAGCATTCTGCGAGCGGTACGCCTGCCCTGAGCCGACCGGATCCTCATCGGCCACCTGGCCCTGTGGGGCCGCATCCGATGGTCGCTCCACCTGCGCGGGAGCGGATCGCCGTGCCCGGCACACGTGCGGTTACTCCGGAGGGGTGCCGGGTGTGTGCGAAGGGTCCGATGTGCGGCACCGTATATCCGATGTGCGGCACCGTACATAGGTCTCGACCGTCATGGACATCAGTACCTCGCCGTCCGAGGACAGGCGGCCGTTGTAGGTCAGAGCCGCGCGATCGCCGCGATCCGGGACCAGGGCCACGGATTCCACCCGAAGGTCTCCGCGCAGGGTCATCCCCGGACGTACCGGCCGGTGCAGGCGTATGTCCCGCAGTCCGCGAGCGGCGATGATCGCCCACCTCTGCAAAGCGCCGTGGACGGCCAGGCGCTGGAAGATGCAGAGAGTATGGGTGCCGCTGGCGATGATGTCCTTGAAGTACCCCTGGGCCGCCGCCGCTGGATGCACATGCATGGGCAGCGGATCCCACCGGTGTGCGAACTCCATGATCTCCTCGCGTGTGACGGTGTATGCGCCGAGGTCGTATCGGACGCCGGGCGAAAGGTCCTCCGCGTAGAGGGTGTTCGCAGCGATGGGTTCGCTCATGGTGCGCTCTGCCCTTTCCGGGAACGGGGGAATGCGTGAGGGGCACACGAGGTCGGCGCACCTGCGCGCGTACGAAGGCGTGGTGAGTGGATCCGACGCGGCTGGAGGCCGGTGCGCAGGCCCGCCCCGGTGACGTGTGCAGGCGAGCCGCCGGCGGCGGGCGGCCCGGTCGTCCGGACCGACCGCACGCCGGCCGGTGGGGACCTCAGGCGCGCAGGCCCCGGATCGCGAGGTCGGCGAAGGTCTCGCCGACCTCGACCGCTGTCACGGGGCCCTGCGCGTGGTACCACCGGTAGACCGAACTCATCATGCCCAGGATGCCGAAGGACGTGATGCGCGGCTCGATGTCCTTACGGAAGACGCCCTCCTGCTGGCCCTGGTGGATGCAGTCCTGGACGAACCGGTCATGCCGGTCGCGTTCCGCGACGATCACTGCCTGATGCTCGGGGGTGAGCGCGCGCCACTCGGTGAAGAACAGGGAGGACTTCACCACATGGGTCGCCGTGTGCGCGGTCTCGGTCGCCACGAAACGGTGCAGTTTGTCCACGGCGCCGAGAGGCGAGGCGATGATCTCGTCGAAGTAGCCGCGGGTCTCCTGGTGGTAGCTGTGCACGATCTCGAAGAGGACTTCCTCCTTCGTGGAGATGTAGTAGTACAGGCTGCCCTTGAGCATGCCCAGCTCTTCGGCGATGTCCTGGATGGTCGCCGCTTCATAGCCCTTGCGGTAGAACACCTGGGCCGCCGTCTCGATCACTTCTTCGCGGCGGCGCCGGTTCTGCCCGGCTGTTCGCGCCATCCCGGAGCTCCGTTCCTTCTGGTCTGTTCCTTCGGGTCTGTTCCTGCTGGTCCCGCACTGCCGACGCACAGGACCGCCGACGCACAGGCTAGCCGCAGCCTCTTCCGCCGAACGGTCGAGCCGGGGCTTCGAGCCGGGGCTTCGAGCCGGGGCTTCGATCCGAGGCTTGCGTCGGTGCGGCCCCTGATGCAGACTACCAAACAACCGGTTGGTAGAAAAATGAGGAGAGCACGATGATCAGCCATATCCTCGGCACATCCATGACCGCCTTCGGCCGCCGGCCCCAGACGTCGGTCAAGCAGCTGGTGAGCGAGGCCGCCGGGGCGGCGATCAAAGACGCGGGCATCGCACCGGCCGACATACGGGCCACGTTCTTCGCCTGTGCCATGCAGGGCGCCCTGGAGGGGCAGCACGCCGTCGCGGGCCAGATCGCCCTGCGCGAGACCGGCCTCGACACCTGGCCGGTGGTCAATGTCGAGAACGCGTGTGCCAGCGGCGATACCGCCCTCTATCTGGCCGACGCCCATATCCGTGCGGGGCTGGCGGACGTGGTGCTGGCAGTGGGCGTCGAGCGGATGACCTTCGACAAGGCAGGCGCCCTCGCCTGGTTCCACGGCGCGTGGGACGTCCATGAGGCCGACCGCACCGTGGCCGGCCTGCTGGCGCTCGGCGAGGGTGTCGAGACCCCGGCCGGTGTCGAGGAACCACCGGCGGAGCGCAAGAGCCTCTTCATGGACGTCTACGCCGCGCTCACGAAGTTCCATATGCGGGAGTACGGTCTCACCGCCCGGGAACTGGCGAGCGTCGCGGCCAAGGACCACACCCACAGCGTGCTGAATCCGCTCGCCCAGTACCGCAGCGCGTACACCACCGAGGAGATCCTCGCGGCGCCGGTGATCTCCTGGCCGATCACCCTGCCCATGTGTGCGCCGCTCACCGACGGAGCCGCCGCGGTCGTCCTGTGCAGCGAGGAGTTCCTCGGCCGTGTCGACCCGAGCCGGGCCGTGCCCGTCGCGGCGGTCGAGCTGGCCAGCGGCTCGGACCGCGACCCCCGGGACCTGGACTCCCATCTGTCGCGCAGGGCGGCCCTGCGCGCCTACGAACGGGCAGGCATCGGCCCCGAGGACATCAGCCTGGCCGAGATCCACGACGCCACCAGCTTCGGCGAGATCCTCCAGTCCGAGAGCCTGGGGCTGGTACCCCGGGGCGACGGAGGCGCCGCCGCCGCGGCGGGGGAGACGACCATCGGCGGGCGGATCCCGGTCAACGTCTCCGGCGGCCTGGTCTCCAAAGGACACCCGATCGCCGCGACGGGCCTGGCCAAGACCTTCGAACTCGTCACCCAGCTTCGCGGGGAGGCCGGAGCCCGCCAGGTC
>NZ_JBSGUP010000051.1:0-24493 GCF_053607985.1 Streptomyces sp. NPDC055078 | reverse complement strand
ACCGCTCCACCGCCCTCGGCGACAAACAATGCTTCACCTACGACGGCCACCGGCGCCTCAAGAGCGCCTGGACCGCCGCCACCGACTGCGCCACCGGAAGGCCGGCGGGGCGGCGGAGGTCGCCCGGCGGACCCGTCCGCGCCCCTGGTGGTGTGCGCGGCCCTCTGGACCGCCCGGAGGTGAAACAGGCCCCGGCGGTGGTCCCGGGGGCGGAGGCGGCGCCCGGCTCCGAGGGCCACGCCCGCACGGCGGGTGGCCAATGCGCGACGGGGCACGGTGGCCGTCGTGACGAGTGGTTCAGAGCGCCATGTCCTTGGCGATGATGGTCTTCATGACCTCGCTGGTGCCGCCGTAGATACGGCTGACACGGGTGTCCGCGTACAGCCGGGCGATCGGGTACTCCAGCATGTAGCCGTAACCGCCGTGGAGTTGCAGACACTTGTCGACGACCCGGCCCGCGGTCTCGGTGCCGAAGAGTTTGATCCGGGCGGCGTCGGCGGGGGTGAGATCGCCACTCTCCTCCAGCCGGATGCCCTGGTCGACGAGGGCCTGGGCGGCCGCGACCTCCGTGTCGCACTCGGCGAGGACGAACCTGGAGTTCTGGAAGGAGGCGACGGCCGCCCCGAAGACGGTGCGCTCGCGGGTGTAGTCACGGGTCAGGGCGATCGCGGCGGCAGCCCGTGCGACGGCCTCCACGCCCAGGGCGAGCCGCTCCCGGGGGAGGTTCCGGGCGAGGTGGCCGAAGCCGTCGCCCTCCGCGCCGAGCAGATTCGCGGCGGGCACGCGGACGTCGGTGAAGGACAGTTCGCAGGTGTCGCTCGCGTGCAGTCCCAGCTTGTCCAGTCTCCGGCCGACGGTGAATCCGCCGGTGTCGGTGGGGACGACCAGCAGACTGAGTCCGGTACGGCGGTCGCCCCCGGTCGGCGGTGAGGTCCGGGCGACGACGACGCACAACTCGGAGTTGACCGCGCCGGTGATGAAGGTCTTGGAGCCGTTGAGGAGGTAGTGGTCCCCGTCGGCGGAGAGCATGGCGGTGGTGCGGATGCCGGCGAGGTCGGACCCGGCGCCGGGTTCGGTCATGGCGATGCACAGAACGATGTCACCGGTGGCGATGCCCGGGAGCCAGCGCTTCTTCTGTTCGTCGTCCGCCAGGTTCAGCAGATACGGGAGGACTATCCCGGTGCTCACGTTGTAGTGGACCAGACTGACGGCGGCCCGCGCGATCTCCTCGTTGAGGACCGCCTGGTAGCGGTAGCCGGTCTCCCCGGGCCCGCCGTACTCCTCCGGGATGCCGAATCCCATCACCCCGAGCGCGCCGAGCTTGCGGAACAGTTCGCGCGGCGGGTGCCCGGCGGTCTCCCACGCGGCGAAGTCGGGGGTGATCTCCTTGGCTATGAAGCTTCTGATGGCGGTGCGGAACGATTCGTGGTCCGCGGTGTAGAGGGTGCGTTTCATGGCGCTGCTCATTCCTGTGCGTGGGACGGGGCGGTACGCGCGAGGCGGCGCGGCCCGGGTGCGCGACCCGGCTCGCCGGGAACCGGTCGGGACGAGGCGCCACGGCTCCGGCCGCCCCACCGCGACCGCACGCGCGGCACCGGCCCTCCCGCCCTCCGTGCCGGGACCGCCTCCGGAACCGGGGCCGGACGGCGGGCGGGAGGAGCGGGCGGGCCGGGGGCCCGCGCCGTCCGGACGGAGGGCGAGGCTCCGCGCCGCGCGTACACCGGGCTCGACACCACGCACAGGGACGGTCGGGACCAGGCCGGGTCCCGCGCCGCGCGTACGAGGGGTCCGGCGCCGGAGGGGCCGGTGTCCTCGTACGCGGCTCAGCGGTTGCCCGCGTCCACCGTGAGGACCTGGCCGCTGACGTAGTTCGCCTCCTGTGTGCACAGCAGATAGACGGGGCCGGCGGCCTCTACCGGCGTTCCGGGGCGGCCGAGCGGGATGGTGGCGGCGGCACTGTCCGCGATCTGGGCGTTGACCCCGACCTTGATCTTCCGGCCCTCGATGTCGATGTGCTTCGCCTCGGTGACCGGTTCGGTCAGCCGGGTGGCGATCCAGCCGTAGGCCACGGCATTGACATTGACCTTGTAGCGGCCCCACTCCCTGGCCATGGCCTTGGTCAGACCGATCACACCCGCTTTGGCGGCTGAGTAGTTCGCCTGGCCCGCCACCCCCGACAGACCGGAGATGGAGGAGATGTTGACGACCTTGCGGTGGTAGTCGGCCGGGTTGGCCTTCAGATACGGCTGCGCCGCGCGCAGAATCCGGAAGGGCGCCTTCAGATGGACGTCGAGGATGCCGTCCCACTGGTCGTCGCCCATCCGCTGGATGGCGCCGTCCCAGGTGAATCCGGCGTTGTTGACGATGATGTCCAGGCCGCCGAAGGAGTCCACGGCGGCGGCGACGAAGCGCTCGGCGAAGCCGTCGGCGGAGACCGAGCCCGCGAGGACGGCCGCGTCGCCGCCGACGGCCCGGATGTCGGCGGCGGTCTCTTCGGCGGGGGCCGGGTCGAGGTCGTTGACGACGACGGCCGCGCCGGCCGACGCGAGTTTGAGGGCGATCTCCCGGCCGATGCCCCGGCCCGAGCCGGAGACGATGGCGACCTTGCCGTCCAGGGTTCCCATGATGTGCGTACGTCCTTCGTGTCAGTTGGTGGCGACGGTCGCGGAGCCCTGGAGGGTCACCGTCCCGTCGGAGAGGGTCGCCGTGAGTTCGAGGTGGGCGATACCGTCCTCGACACGGGTCACGGTGCCGTGGCAGGTGGGGGTGGCGTTCACGGGGGTGATGACCGCGAACCGCACCTGGTAGGAGCGGATCCGTCCCAGGGGCACCCAGTTCGTCAGCAGCCGGCCGAGGTAGGCCATGGAGAGCATGCCGTGGGCGAAGACGTCCGGGATGCCGACCACGCGGCAGGCGTCGATGTCGATGTGTGCCGGATTGTGGTCTCCCGAGGCGCCCGCGTAGAGGGCGAGTGTGGTGCGGGTGATCTGCGGGACCTCAAGGGTGAAGGTGTCGCCGGTCTTCACGCGGACGCCTCCTTGCCGGTACTTCCGGTACTTCCGGTGCTGTCGGACCTGCCGGTGCGGCCGGTGCTGCCGGACCTGCCTGTGTTGCCGGACCTGTCGGGGATGACGAGGGTGGAGGTCATCCGGCCGATGAGTTCCCCGTCCCGGGTGACATCGGTGGACCGGACGAGGAACTCCAGCACTCCGCCCTTCCTGTCGTACATGTCCGAGATCACGGTGGAGAAGGTCAGGGTGTCCCCCGCGTAAGCCTGGGCGTGGTACTCGAACGACTGCTCGCCGTGCAGGATCGCGAGCGGGTCGACACCCAGCTCGTCGAGGAACCCGAAGGGGTCGGGGACGTCCATGTTCAGACAGAACAGGAAGGTCGGCGGCACCGGCAGATCCCGGTGTCCCGCCGCCCTGGCGGCCTCGACGTCCACATACTCCGGTGCGCTCTGGCCGGTCGCCCGGGCGAAGAACCGGAGCCTTCCGCGTTCGACCTCGGTGACGACATCGCGGGATCGGCTGCCGATCAGGGTACGGTCCAGCGGCATGTCAGGAGACCCTCTCGTAGAGGGTGACGACACCGGCGCCACCGAGGCCGATGTTGTGCTGGAGGGCGAGCGTCACATCCTCGACCTGGCGGGCTCCGGCCGTACCGCGCAGCTGCCACACCAGTTCGGCGCACTGGGCGAGACCGGTGGCGCCCAGCGGGTGGCCCTTGGACATCAGGCCGCCGGAGGGGTTGACGACGACCTGTCCGCCGTAGGTGTTCCGCCCCTCGGCGACGAACTTCTCCGACTCCCCCTCACCGGTCAGCCCCAGCGCCTCGTAGCACAGCACCTCATTCACGGTGAAGCAGTCGTGCACCTCGGCCACCCGGATGTCCCGGGGGTCGGTGCCGGACGCCTCGTAGACCTGCCGGGAGGCCGAACCGGTCAGACCGGCGCCGACGACCTTGATCATGCTCTTGTCGTCGAAGGTGTCCGGGGTGTCGGAGCTCATCGCCTGGGCGCGGACGGCCACATCGGTGCGCAGGCCGTGCCGGAGGGCGAACTCCCGTGTGCACAGGACGGCCGCGGCGGCCCCGCAGGTGGGCGGGCACGCCTGCAGCCGGGTGACGGGTCCGAACAGCCGGGGTGACTCCAGCACCTGCCGCTCGGTGACCGGCTCGCGGAACACGGCGAAGGGGTTGTTGGCGGCGTGGGTGCGGGACTTCACCGCCACCTTGGCGAACATCGCCGGGTCGACGCCGTACTTCTCGACGTACTCGACGCCCGCCCCGCCGAACAGGCGTGCCACATGCGGCGCGGTGTCGTCCTCGCCGTGCAGTTCGTGCAGTACGTCGCTGAAGCGTCCCAGCGGGTCGGGCCGGTCGTCCCAGTGCGCCGAGAGGGCGCCGGGCCGCATCTGCTCGAAACCGACGGCGAGGGCGCACTCGACCGCGCCGCTCTCCACGGCCTGCCGGGCCAGCCACAGGGCGGAGGATCCCGTGGCGCAGTTGTTGTTGACGTTGACCACCGGGATACCGGTCATCCCCGCCCGGTACAGCGCTCGCTGACCGGAGGTGGAATCCCCGTAGACGTAGCCCATGTACGCCTGCTGCACCAGTTCGTAGGCGATGCCGGCGTCCTCCAGCGCGGCGTTGATCGCCCGCGCGCCCATCACGTCGTAGTCGTCGCTCCGCCCGGGTTTGGTGAAGGGAATCATCCCGACACCGGGGACATGGGCTCGACCGTCCATAGGAACCTCCAGGTGTGTGTCTCTGTCGCGGATGTCCGTGGTGACGGATCCGGTCGGGTGGGTGGTGGGTACCGGGTCAGGCCACGACCGCTCCGGCGCGGAGCGGCGCGTAGTCGACACCGGCCTCCTCCAGCACCTGCCGGGTGTCGGCGCCGGTACGCCGTGCGGGCCGCGGGCCGCCGGCGGGGGTGGCGCTGAAGCGCGGTGCGGGGGCCGCCTGAGGCGTACCGGAGTGGTCCACGGTGAGGAAGGTGTTGCGGGCGGCGTTGTGCGGGTGGGCGGGGGCCTCGGTCATGGACAGCACCGGGGTGACACAGGCGCCCTCACCGTCGAAGAGTTCGGTCCACTCGGCCCGGGTGCGTCCGGCGAAGATCCCGGCGAGCCGCCGGGACATGGCGGGCCAGGAGTCGCGGTCCTCCTGGACGGCGAAGAGCGGGTCGCCCTCCAGACCGAGGATCTTGAGCATCGCGGCGTAGAACTGGGGCTCCATGCTGCCGACGGCCATGTGGTGGCCGTCGGAGCAGCGGTAGGGGCGGTAGTAGGGGGCGGCGCCGTCGAGGGTGTTGGATCCCCGGCGGTCGGTCCAGGCGCCCGACGCCATCAGATCGAATGCCGTGGCGAGGAGCAGGGCGCTGCCGTCGGTCATGGCCGCGTTGACGACCTGGCCCTGGCCGGTGGCGCGCGCGTGCAGGAGGGCGCTGGTGATGCCGAAGGCGAGCAGCATCCCGCCGCCGCCGAAGTCGCCGACCATGTTGAGCGGTACGGCGGGGTCGCCGCCGGCCGCGCCGACGGCGGCCAGGGCGCCGCTGAGGCCGATGTAGTTGATGTCGTGGCCGGGTTCGTTCGCGTACGGTCCCTCCTGGCCCCAGCCGGTCATCCGGCCGTAGACCAGGCGGGGGTTGCGGGCCAGGCAGGTGTCCGGTCCGAGGCCCAGCCGCTCGGCGACACCGGGGCGGAACCCCTCGAAGGCCGCGTCCGCGGTCTCGACCAGCCGCAGGACCGCCGCCACACCCTCGGGGTTCTTGAGGTCGACGGCGATCGAGCGCCGGCCGCGCAGGGTGACCTGGTTGCGCGCCGGGGCGCCGGCCGCGGTGAGCGGGTCCACGCGGATGACCTCGGCGCCGAGGTCGGAGAGCAGCATGCCGCAGAACGGGCCGGGGCCGATGCCGCCGAACTCGATGACCTTCAGATGGGCGAGGGGGCCTGTCACAGTCACAGCTCCTTGGGCGAGGGCGGATTCACGGGAGGGGGCGCGGGGCGCGTTCGGCGTGGGTGAGCGGCCATGCGGACCGGCGGCGGGGTCCGGGGCGGTACGGGGCGTGTCCGGCCGGTTCCCGCCCGTTGTCCGGGCTGTACCGGGCCGTGCCGCCCGTATCCCCGCCCGTCGCGGCCCGGACGGCGCCGAGTCGTTGCCGAACCTTCTCCAACAGGAGCGAAATGGCTAATGCATCTTCACTCAAGCGTCTCGCGCGCCTGACGTCAAGATGTCTTCGGGATCAACTGCCACCTGTTCATGGCGGTATGCGCCGAGGGGTGCGTATCCGAGTCGTGGATTCCGACGAGTCGATCGAGTGGCCGCGCGGGCGACGGCAGGTTCACTTGTCGCCGCTGGAGACCCGACTGCGGAAGCGGGGAAGGGCGGGCCTGGGGCGGTCCGTCCCACGTCATCGACGCGGCGGCCGGGAGGGCCGTCGGCCGCGGGGACCGCCACCGCGCCGCCCCGGCGTCCGGGGGCGGGGACCCGGCGACGGAACTCCCCCACACCTGGACGGCCGCCTCGGCCGGAGTCAGGGCGTTCACTCCTCCTTCGGGGCAGGATTCCTTCATCCCTGACGGGCAGCTCGACGCTCCCTCCCTGATCAATGCGATGGGAAAGCGGGAAGTCCAGCCCGAACTATGGACATGAAAGCTAGTAATTATTAACTTGTTGAGCGTCCGGGCTTGCTTGGACCACCCCGGCCGCGCCGGGGAGTGTTCGGATCCACGCGTGAACGCCGGGGATCCGAACCGTATGCCCGCATCCCAGAATCGCCCACCACGGGCTCATACCGCTCGGGAGCTGGAACGACGTGACCCCCATCGACCCCGCTGAATTCCGCGCCCGGGTGCGGAACTTCCTGCACCAGGAGGTGCCGTCCGTGCTGGACGGCGTCACCGGCTTCAACGCCCGGGCCGTGGCGTACCGCAGAGCCCTGTTCGGCGCCGGGCTGGCCGGCCTCACCGTCCCTCCCGCGTACGGCGGGCAGGGGCTGCCCGAGAGTTACGAGCAGATCTTCGCCGAGGAGGCGAGAGCAGCGATCCCGCCCGAGGACGGACTGTTCATGCTCGGCGTCGGCATCCTGGTGCCCACCCTCGCCACCCTCGGGTCCGAACGGCTCGGCGCGGAGTACGGTCCGAAGATCCTGTCCGGCGAGAAGATCTCCTGTCAGATGTTCTCCGAGCCGGAGGCGGGTTCCGATCTGTTCGGGCTGCGCACCCGGGCCGTACCGGACGAGCAGGGCGGGTGGAGGGTCACCGGCCAGAAGGTGTGGACCTCCTTCGCGCACTGCGCCGACATCGGTCTGCTCATCGCGCGCACCGACCCCGATCTGCCCAAGCAGGAAGGGCTGAGCGCGTTCCTCATCGACATGGACGCGCCCGGCGTCGAGGTGCGGCCGCTGCGCCAGATGACCGGGGACTGCGAGTTCAACGAGGTCTTCTTCGACTCCCTCCACGTCCCCGCCGACCGCATGATCGGGAGGCCGGGTGACGGCCGGAAGGTCGTCATGGCGATGCTCGGCCATGAGCGGGCGGCCGTCTCCCGCCCCGGGGCCGGGGCCCCGCGCCGTCCCCTGCCGGTCGCCGAGCTGACCGCGCGGGCCCGTCGCGCCGGGCGGGCCGACGATCCGGCGGTGCAGCGCGAACTGCTCGACGCCTGGCTCGGCGAGCGCACCGCCACCCTGGTCAGCGACCGGATCGGCGACATCAGCGGCAGCGGCGCCTCCCCGGGACCCGTCAGTTCCCTGGCGAAGCTGCTGAGGACGGAGAACGGTCTGCGCAACGCCCGGATCGCGGCGGACCTCGCCTTCTCCGGCGGCGCCGTCTGGGAGGACGGCGACGACACGGAGTACCTCGCCTTTCAGATCCTCGACGCGCCGGGGCTGGGTTTCGGCGGCGGTACGGACGAGATCCAGCGCAACACCATCGGCGAACGGATCCTCGGGCTGCCCCGCGAACCGTCGGTCGAACGCGGGATCCCGTTCAGTCAGTTGCCCACCCCCAGGCCCGAGGAGACACCGTGACCACCACCGCCCTCAGCGCGCGGTCCGAGGAACGCGCCGCGCTCGCGGAGACCGTGCGCACCCTGCTGTCCCGCCGGCACGACGAACAGCGGGTCCGGCAGTGGATGGACGTCCCCGATGGCCACGACGCGGACCTGTGGCGCGAACTCGCCGGCGGCATCGGCGCCACGGCGCTCGTCGTCGGCGAGAAATACGGCGGCGCCGGATTCTCCCACGCCGATCTGCTGCCGGTGTTCGAGGAGGCCGGACGCGCCCTGTACGGCGGCCCCCTGCTCGCCACCGTGATCGCCACCGCCGCGCTCGACGCCACCGGTGACGACGAGGTCCGGGCACGGTATCTGCCGGGCATCGCGGCCGGAACCACCACTGCCACGCTCGCCCTCCTGGAGGCCGGTGAGGGCGTACCGGCCGGCTGGAGCCCCGATGGCATCCGCACCCGCGCCGAGCGGACCACCGACGGCTGGGCCCTCACGGGGGTGAAGACCGCGGTCATCGACGGCTGCACCGCCGATCTGCTCCTGGTGCCCGCCCGTACCGACGACGGCATACGGCTGTTCGCGGTCGACGCGGATGCCCCCGGTCCGGAGCGGACACCGCTGAAGGCCGTGGACCTGACCCGTAAGCAGGCCAGGATCTCCCTCGGCGCCACGCCCGCCGTCCCGGTCGGCGACTGGTCGGCGGTGAGCCGGGCCCTGGACGTCGCGGCCCTCGTCCTCGCCGCCGAATGCCTCGGCACCGCCCGCCGGGCCCTCGACGAAGCGGTCGCCTACGCCCGGGTCCGCCATCAGTTCAGCCGCCCCATCGGCAGTTTCCAGGCCGTCAAGCACCGGCTGGCCGACATGTTCGTCGCCGCCGAGTCCGCCGCCGTCGTCCTGCGGCAGGCGGGCGAGGCCGCCGAACGCGCCGGAGCGCCCGTACCGCTGGACACCGAACACGCCCTCATCGCCTGCGCCGAGGCGCTCGACACCTGTGCCCGGGGCAACCAGGCCGTGCACGGCGGCATCAGCTTCACCTGGGAACACCCCGCCCATCTCGCCTACCGCCGGGCCCGTAACGCCCAGACCCTCCTCGGCCCGATGAACGGCCACCGGGACCGCCTCGCCACCCTCGCGGGGCTCCGTGCGGAGGCCGCCGGGTGAGCGGCGCGCGGTCCCCGATGTCGGGGCCCGTCCCGCCGCGGGGACCTTCTGTCGCCAAGGAGTGTCGTGAGAGTCCCGTTCTCCCGGCGGGCGGACGGGACCTCGACGACACGTCCTAGGGGGTCGGCTTGATCAGCCCGACCGCCTTGTCGTAGCCGACGGACTTCTTGAGCAGCTTGTTCTCCACCATGAAGGCGACCAGGGAGTCAAAGCCCGCCCGGTCGACGTCAAGGCCGTACTGGCCGACCTGGTTGCCGCCGGAAGGGCTGAACGCCTCGGCGACGGCCGTGGCCACGGACGGGTCCTTGATACCGAAGCCCTCGGTCATCTCGGCTGCCAGCGCCTTGGTGTTGGCCGGGTTCTTCGACCAGTCCATGGCCTCCTCCACCGCGCCCAGATAGGTCGCGATCGCCTTCTTCGTGTTGCCGGAGGCACCGCGCTTGGTCGCGTAGACCATCTCGGGGAAGTTGTTGATCTTCGGAACGTCCCGGCTGAGGACGAGGGTTTCCCCCTTGTCCCTCTCTTTGAGCGTGGCGGCGGCGATCGGGTTGGAGAACGTCAGGTCGACCTGGCCGGTGGACAGGGCGCTGATCTGGGTCTGCCCGGTGCCCACCGCGACGAAGTTCGCCTTGCCCGGTGACTCCCCGGACTGTGCGTACATCTCCTCCAGGAGCACCTGGCCGTAGCCGCCCATGGCGGGAATCCCGATTTTCGCGCCCGCCAGCTCCTTCATGACTTCGGGGAAAGGTTTCTTCGTTTCGGAGTCCTTGAACCCCTTGCGGCGAACCAGTTCCATGCCGAGGTTCCGCTGCTGCCCGGCCACGATCGTGACGCGTTCACTCATGGGAAGGACCGCCCCGGGGGGAGTCGCCACGAGGTCGACCTCCCCGGCCATCAGGAGTGTCACCCCTTCGGGGCCGCTCTTCATGTTCACGGTCTTCACCGTGAGACCGGCCTTCTTGAACAGGCCCTGCGAGGTGGCGATGAGTTCCGGCAATTGCTGGGTGCTGCCCGGCAGTACGCCGATGCGGATCGAGTCGGGGTCGTCGGATCCCCCCGGCGAACAGGCGGTGCCGAGCAGGGCCACCGCGACGACGGTCGCCGCCAGGGTACGGAAGGCTCTCATGTGACGTGGCTCCTAGCAAGTGTGTGAGTGGTTCCGGCGTGCGCACGTCGCGGCCGCGCCTCGAACAGCGGCCGGTGGTCCGGGCCGTGGGACCCCGGCGGCTCAACGGAGCTGCGCGCGGCACGGGCGGCCCTCGCCCCGGGACCGCCCGTCAGTGGGTGGAGTGCTGTTGCCAGGCGAGGAGCCGGCGTTCGGCGTAGTTCATGGCCATGGTGAGGATGCTGGCGAGGGTGGCCAGGATGGTCAGGGCGCCGAAGACACCGGGGAGGTTGAACAGGTTGCTGTGGAAGACGATGAGCTGGCCGAGGCCGTCCTCGGAGGCGACCATCTCGCCCACGACGACACCGAGCAGTGAGTAGACCGCGGCGAGTTTGAGCCCGGCGAAGATCGCGGGGACCGCGGCAGGGAAGGAGACCTTCCAGAACGTCTGCCGGGCCGGGACGCGCAGCAGCCTGGCCAGCTTGACGAGGTCGGAGTCGACGGCGCGCAGTCCGGCGAGGGTGTTCAGGAGCAGGACGAAGAAGATGATGCTGAAGCCGACCGCGACCCGCGACCAGATGGAGATGCCGAGGTAGAGCACAAACAGCGGAGCCAGCGCGACACGGGGGATGGCGTTGAGGAACAGGACCGGCGGGCCGACCACCGCGGCGAGTTTCTCGTACCGGCCGAACAGCGCGCCCACGGCGATCCCGGCGACCGAACCCGTCACGAACGCGATCACCATCGCCAGGCCGGTGGAGGCCAGATGCGGCCAGATCGAACCGTCGGAGAACACCTCGCCCAGCCAGTCGGCGACATCGCTGGGGGCGGGCAGGAACTCCGGATCCACCAGCCCGCTCCTCGCGGCGATCTGCCAGATCCCGAGCATGGCCAGGACCAGCAGCAACTGGTAGGTGAACAGGCGGGGACGGCTCCAGGGCGCGTTCGCGCGGGGCTGCGCCCTGCGCGGGGACTTCGGTGCGGCGGGTGGCGCGGATTTCCGCGCCGGCTGCGGCTTGGCGGTGGTGTGGTTCATCGTGGTCCTCACGGGGTTGCCAGCGTGTGCAGCTCGTCACGGATCGAGCTCCACAGCCGTGCGTGGATCGCCTGGAACTCTGGCGTGGTCTGGAGTTCTTCAACATCACGCGGACGGTCGAAGGGGACCGTGATGTCCTCCTTGATCCGTCCTGGCCGCGCGGACATCACCGCCACCCGGTCCGAGAGGCAGATCCCCTCGACGAGGTCGTGGGTGACCATGACGACGGTGGAACCGGTCTTCTCCCACAGGCTCAGGAACTGCTCGTGCACCAGGACACGGGTCTGGGCGTCCAGCGCGGCGAACGGCTCGTCCATCAGGATCAGCTTCGGCTCCGCCACCAGCGTCCGCGCGATCGCCACCCGCTGCCGCATGCCCTGCGACAACTGCGACGGATAGTGGTCCTCGAAACCGCCCAGGCCCACGCGCGCCAGCGCGTCCTTCGCCCGCTCGGACCGCTCCTGCCGTCCGGAGACCGTGGACTCCAGGGCGAAGGCCACATTGCCGTGGGCGGTCCGCCACGGCAGCAGTGCGTCCCGCGCCATCATGAAACCCAGACCCTCCGGAACACCCCCGATCGGCCGCCCGTCGAGGGACACGGTCCCGTCCGAAGGACTGACCAGCCCGGCGACCATGTTCAGCAAGGTGGTCTTGCCGCATCCCGACGGCCCCACCAGGGCCACGAACTCACCGACCCCGATGTCCAGATGAACATCGTCAGTGGCGAGCACTTCACCAACCGAACCGCCATAGCGGTGGGAAACCGCGTCGAAAGAGATCTTGGGCTGAGCAGCAGCAGTCATGGAACTCTCCGGATAGTCGTGCGCTGGAGGGCTATGGCCTGTTCCGCCGGAGGCGAGGGGGCGGCCCCGGCGCCTCGGGCCGACGAACCGGTGGTCCCACAGGAAGATCGCCTCGACTCCGGGCAGATGGTATTGGGAGTCCGGCCGGGGGTTTTGGCCGCAGGTGAAGTGAAGCACCGCCACTCTCCGGACACAACCCCCAAGTAAACTTGCATTTGCCAGAGGCGGAAATCTCAAAGATTCAGGGGCGATCGGCGGCAGTGCCTTCGGGCGACGGGGGAGGAGCTGCCGGAACAGCGACCGTAAGACTTCAGGGACCCTTCAGGACAGGGCGCAGCGGTAAATTTCCGCTGGCTGCATCCGCTTCTACAGCGAAGGGCACCCCGGCCGCCGACGGTGCCCGGCGCCGGGGCGGGCGGCGGACCGAGGCGCCCGCCGGGCCGGGCAGGCCGAGATGACGGGCGCCTTCATGTATAGGAGTTCTTCCCCAACTCGCCCGGCAGCCGCTCTCGCTCCGGTGCCTCGCCCCGGCCGGCGCCGCGGCACCCGTCCCTGCCGGCGGCGCGGAACGGGATGCCCGTCAGCGGGACGGATCGACGCCGAGCACGTCGAGCGCCATCCCGATCACCGCCTCGGGCGGCGCCGGAGCCTCCAGCCTCGACGTCCGGGACACCCCCCTGATCAGAGTGAACGCGGAGTGGGTCGTCACGCGTGCCTCCGCCTCCCGGAGATCGGGCCGGGCGGCCGTGGTCAGCGCGACCCATTCGGCCACATAGTCCTGCTGCGCCCGGCGGAAGGCCTGTTCGTCGCCGGGCGGAAGATGGCTGAGGTCGCTCACGCCGAGCCCCACCGGACCGCAGCGGCTCTCCACTATGGTGACGTACGAGCGCAGTACGCGTTCCAGCGCCTCCCCGGCGGTCACGCTCTCGGTCACGGCCCAGGACAGGGAGAAGTTCAGGACCGCCCGCTCGCGGGCCATCACCGCCAGCAGCAGTTCGGCCTTGCTGGCGAAGTGCTTGTAGACGCTCGGGCCGGAGATGCCCGCCGCCGCCCCGATCTGCTCCATGTTCACGGAGGGGAAACCCCGTTCGGTGAACAGCCTCGCACCCGCGATCAGCAGCGCCTCCCGGCGCGACAGGGTCGTCAGCCGGGGGCCGGCCGTCGGCGGCGGCGCAGCCCCGGTCGGGTGAGCGTCGGCGCCGGGGCGCGGCAGGACGGACGTCCGGCACACCGCCGACGCCTGTTCGTACAGCAGTGCCTCGAAGCGCGGCCGGGGCAGGCTGGTGTGGTGGTAGGACGGGCTCGCGAGGACGGACGCCGCCGCCAGGGCCACCAGTTCGGTTTCGGCCCCGGTCAGTTCCGGACGGCCCTCGCCCACGGCTGCCGCCACCCGGGAGACGATCTCGCGGTGCCTGTCCCGGATGGCCAGGCGCGGCTCCTCGGGCAGCAGCGACGCCTCCCGGTCCCACAGCAGCGGGTAGCCCCGGTGGTCGAGGAAGAACGCCCCTATGGCGCGCAGCATCCCGTCGAGGCCGTCGGCCCGGTCCATGGCGTCCCGGAGCATGTCCAGACCGCCCCCCAGCGCCCGTACCAGCAGCTCGTTCTTGTTGCGGAAGTGGCGGTACAGCGCCCCGGGGGTGATGCCGACGGCGACGGCGATGTCCTCCATGCTGGTCGCGCCGTACCCGGATCGGTGGAAGTGCTCGACCGCCGCGGCCAGGATCTGGGTCTTGCGGTCCTGAGGTCGGCGCGGCGCTGCTGGGGCCCTCTTCGTGGTCACCCCCGGCATCCTACGGATCCGGTGGCCGCCGAGCCCGCCCCAGCCGTGTGCCCTCCGTACGGCGGCGGTCGCACCGTACGGCCGTCGTCTCCCGCGTCACCGGATCGCATGGAGCACCTCGAACGCGATGTCGTCGTCCGCCTGGTGCGGCAGCATCACGCTGACCCGGGTCAGCAGCCCGGCGAAGCGCTCCCGGACGGCACGCCCCACCGCGGCCGGCTCGCCGCAGACGCTGAAGGTGTTGAGCGTCTCGTCGTCGATCAGGCGCCCCATCTCCTCCCAACGCCCTTGCTTGGAGAAGGTGTTGAGGTCGGTGTGCAGTTCGCCCCAGCCGTGCTGCTCCAGCACCCCGAGATAGGCGGGGGTGGACCCGTAGAAGGCGATCCGCTCGCGCATGGCGCGCACGGACCGCTCGTACTCCTCCTCGGTGCGCCCGGTGGCCACCATCACACACCCCGACACGTCGAAGGGCCGCGACGTCCACGGTTCGCCCGCCGCCTCGGCCTTGGCACGCCCCTCCCGCACGGCGGGGAGTGTCACCTCCCGCAGATAGTCGGCGGAGGTCAGCGCGTGGCAGATCAGTCCGTCGGCGACCTCCCCCGCGGTCGCCGTCATCAGGGGGCCGACACCGGCGATCCACACGGGCGGTGGGCCCTCGGGCACGGGACCGGGGTCGAACATCGGCGTCATCAGGTTGTGGGTGTAGAAGTCGCCGGTGAAGGCCAGCCGCTCCCCGGTCTGCCAGCTGTGCCAGATCGCCCGGGTGGCCAGCACGAACTCGCGCATCCTCGCGGCCGGACGCGACCAGGGCATGCTGTAGCGGCGGGTGATGTGCGGCTTGATCTGGGATCCGAGACCGATGACCGCGCGGCCCCCGGACAGCCGCTGGATGTCGAAGGCGCTCTGCGCCAGCGTCATCGGCGTACGCGCGAAGGCGATGGCGACGGAGGTCCCCACCTGGACGCGTTCGGTGGCCCGGGCGGCCAGGCCCAGACCGATGAAGGCGTCGTGGGCGGTCTCGGTGAGGAACAGTCCGTGCGCGCCCAGCGCCTCCGCCCGGGCCGCCGCGTCGGCGACACCCTCCGGCGGTCCGTCGTGGACGATGTCGGTCCGCAGCGCCGGGAGCGGAACGGTCGGGTCCTGTGTCATGTGGGAAGTGCCTTCCTTGCTGAGAGACAGGGGGTGCGGCTCCGTGCGGTGCGCCGGGGATACGGGGATACGGTCGCGGGCCGGATACGGCTGTCCACCGGGACCGGCGGCTCAGGCGCCGGAGCCGGTGTGCGGCCCGGAGCGGTACCGACGGCTGACCGGCGGCTGACCGGCAGGGGCGCGGTGATGTGAATACACCGTTCCCACCCGCTGGTTGCAGGTATTCGGTTCGGCCCATCATGCAGGAGAAAGTGAATATGCACTAGCCAAATCTCGGAATGGCTGATTGCCTGGAGGGGCGGTGCCGGGCAGGGGCCACCGGCCGGGCACGGGTCCGGGCCGCACGGGCACGTCCCCCTGAGCGGCTCCGGCAGGCCCCTGGACGGGCGTGCCGCCCGCCACCGCCCACCGTGCAGAGTGCGCCCCTCACCGAGCCAAGGAGCAGCCCCCGTGCCCCAGCCCGTCCTCTACGCCGTTCTCGACGGCGTGGCCACCCTCACCCTCAACCGTCCCGAGCGCCGGAACGCGACCTCCTGGGCGATGATCCGCGCGGCGACCGAAGCGGCCGAGCAGGCGGCGGCCGACCCCTCGGTCCGCGTGGTCGTTCTCACGGGCGCGGGCGGGGACTTCTCCGTGGGCACCGACCTGAAGACCGCGGACGACTCGCTCCGTGTGGTCCGCCGCGTCTCGGTGGACGACGACCGGAGCCGGCTGCTGGCCGCGAGCCGCTTTCCCCGCGTGCTGGCCGATATGCCCAAACCGGTGATCGCGGCTGTCCGAGGGGGGTGCGCGGGCGCCGGAATGTCGCTGGCGATGGCCTGTGACCTGCGGTACGCGGCGGATACCGCCGTATTCAACACCGCCTTCACCGCGCTCGGCGTCTCCGGCGACCTGGGCCTGCCCTACCATCTGACCCGGCTGGCCGGTCCGGCGAAGGCCCGTGAGCTGATGCTGCTGCCGGAGAAGCTCTCCGCGGCACGGGCGTACGAGGCGGGGCTGCTGACGGAGGTCGTCCCGGCGGTCCGGCTCGACGAGCGGATCGGCGAGATCGCACAGCGGCTGGCCGCGATGGCTCCGGAGGGCCTGGCCGGCGCCAAGCGCAACCTTGAGGCCGCGATCCATCAGCCCTGGAGCAGCTATCTCCCCGATGAGGTCGACCGGCTGATCCACACCATCCGCGGCGACACCTTCGCGGCGGCCAAGGCCGGGTTCGCCGCACCGCGCACCGCACCGGACGAGTGACCGGGGGGCGACCGTGCTCCGGGCCCGGGTGTCCGTCCGCACCCGCGCACCCGTCCGGGTCCAGGTACCCGCATCGACTCTCCGGG
Organism: Streptomyces sp. NPDC055078; assembly: GCF_053607985.1. Taxonomy (NCBI): domain Bacteria; kingdom Bacillati; phylum Actinomycetota; class Actinomycetes; order Kitasatosporales; family Streptomycetaceae; genus Streptomyces; species Streptomyces sp. NPDC055078. The sequence goes on along the minus strand of NZ_JBSGUP010000051.1, from coordinate 8,124 downwards.
TCCGGGCATCCGACTCGGCCCGACCCGGTCCACGTAGTCGACTGTCCCGGTCCAGGCATCCCGCCGCGCCCGCGCACCCGTCGGTGGTTTCTGGGGGCCGGGGCAGCGCGCGAGGACCGGTGGCCCATGGGGCCGCGTACCGGCATCGGCGGCAGGTGTGCCGCCACCGTCGCGACGCGCACCGAGGGAACAGGGCGACGGCGGCGGAGTCGCGGGAGAGGGGCGCAAACCGTGACAGGCCCCCTGGGGTGTCCGTCGCGGTGTCCCTCGCGGCGGACCGACCGCGGGGACCGTGGCCGTCGGTCAGACGGGTGCGTACTCACCGCTCTCGCCGTCGGTGACGGCGGCCGTCGGTGCGGGCCCGGTGCGGTCGAGGGCCGACCAGCGGAACACTCATCCCTGACCCAAGAGAAATCACGGAACGTTCCCGCTCGGTCATGCCACGCAAGATCCATGGGCAGGATAGGGCGGCCCTGAACGGGAAGAACCCGGCTGGTGTACGGCGCAGTTGCGTGCAGAGTGTTCTGCGTCACACTCGCGTGGGTCCCCGGCGTCCTGCATGGGAACGAAGCCGCACAGTTCGAATCCGTCGCTGACCAGGTGCTCGCCGTCGCGGACGAAGGCGACCGTGCGGGTCATCCCGCGCATCCGCAGCGGCACCACGAGCCGACCGCCGTCGGTCAGCTGCTGCATCCAGGCGGGCGGGACATCAGTGGCCTGCACCGTGACCACGATGCGGTCGAAAGGGCCGTGCCCGGTGACCCCGAACTCGCCGTCCGCGGTGACCGCCGTAACGGCGCTGTCGTAGCCGGCAGCCTTGAGGAAGCCCTCCGCGCGCCGGGGGACATCACGATCGATGTCGACGGTGACGACATGCCCGGTACTGGTGACCATCTCGGCGAGGTAGGCGGCGTTGGGCCCGCCGGAGCCGATCTCCAGCACCCGCATCCCCGGCTGGATATCCGCCTGTTCGATCCGCATCGCCTGCACCCGCGGAGCGGAGACCGAGCTGATGTCCACGCCGTCCGCATCCGTCTTGGTGACCGCGGCGAACCCAGCGTCGTAGATCCTGGCCATGTCCACCTCCGGGGTGGCCAGATGCCGGGGCACCCTGCGGAACGCGGCCTGGACACGGGGACTTGGTGCCGCACCGAGCTCGACCATGCCTGTGGCTGAACGCGGCTAATACCAGGGTCTGAGCAGGACAATGCCGGGGGATAGCTCCGAGCCGATGGACACCCACCTCGGCCGCCCGCCCTGCCAGCGACGCGATCACCTTGCGCCGCCCCCTCTGATCCACTGATGAGCCAAAGGACCAGAGACCCAGCACACGTTCACGACCGCGCGCCGATCCTGCGCCGAGCTGCGCACTGCACCCATCACCCGGCGCTCCCTTCGACGGACGGCACCCTCACCCACCACCCCGAACGATCCGTGACTGCACCGCGGCAGACTGTGAAGCTCCCTCAGAATGACGCCGCCGACTCCGTCCACGCAAGTGGCACCACACGCGCGCCGACCACGAAGCCGCCGCATCGAGTCGGGCAGCTCGGGGCGACACGATGCGCCGCCCGGCTCCCGCCAGAAGGTCGGCCAGCGGTGGCGGCTGGGCCCGGGTGCCGTCAGCGCCGGTGGAGCGGATAGTGGAGGGGTGGATGCGGAGGAGGTGGCCGATGTGCTGTACGCGCTACGCCCGGACGAGTTCACCGCCGAGCGCGCCGCGTACGCAGCCCGCGCCCGAAAGGAGGGCGACCGCGAGGCCGCGCTGCGGATCGCGGCGCTGCGGAAGCCGGTGCTCGCGGCCTGGTCGGCGAACCTCCTCGCCCGCCACGACCGCGAGGTTCCTGCAGCTGGGGAAGGATCTGCGCGAGGCCCAGCACAGCCTGGACGGAGTGGCACTCCGGGAACTGGGGCACGACCGCCACCGGGTCGTCGCGGCCCTCGCCCGCCAGGCCGCAGACCTCGCCCGCAAGGCCGGGCAGCCGATCGCCGGGAGACGGCACTGGAGTCCGCACGGACCGAACGCACCCGGGCCAAGGCCGCCGAGACGGCCGCCGACACCCGGGTACGCGACCTGGAAGAGCAACTCCGCCTGGCCCGCGACGAACACCACGAGGCCCGGGCCGCTGCCCAACGAGCAGTCGCCGTGGAGCGGGAAGCACGTGAACAGGCGCACCGCGCCCGCCGCGCCGCGCGTGCGGCCGACCGCGGCAGCCACCCGGCCGGAGGGACGGCTGGGTGATCTCACGGATAGCGAGTGGGAACGGTTGCGGCTGTTCCTGCCTGTCAGCAACGGTCGTTGTGGCCGGTGGAGGGATCACCGGCCGCTGATCGACGGGCCTCACCGGGTGTGGAGGGGCGTGCAGCGGCGTGATCTGCCCGAGAGGTTAGGCCCGTGGACGACGGCTATGAGCGGCGTCGGCTGTGGTCGGCCGACGGAATCTGGGAACGCTTGCTCCAGCAGGTCCATTCGTAGGGACGTCGTCGGCAGGCGCGTGTTCTGTCCGGTCAGGGGAGGTGGAAGGGCACGGTGGTGATGACAATTTTGGGGAGGGGGCGGAGGGCGCGGCGGAGCCGTGTGGCGGTGCGGCTGTGGAGGAGCTGGTGTCTGCGGTGCCGGGTGACGATTTCCGGGAGGATCACGGTGAGGGTGAGGTCCGAGTGGTGCCGGTGGAGTGCTTCGATGTAGTGGACGAGGGGGGCGACGGTTGCCCGGTAGGGGGAGATGACGATTTCCAGGGGGAGATGGTCGCCCCACAGGGTCCAGTAGTCGCGGAAGCGTTCGGCCTCGTCCTCGGTGACGCTGATGTGGACGGCGAGGACTGGTTGCTGGAGTGAGGCCGTGTAGGCGAGGGCCCGCATTCCCGCGAGGTCCAGGGTCGCGATCGCGGCGACCGACAGGTGGCGGATCTCCTCGGGGATCTCCTCGTCCTCTCCGTTCCCGCTCGCCGCCAGACGGCCTCTGTGCTGGGGCAGCGGTCCTTCCGCGGTGTGTGCGGGCAGCTCCATGGTGTGCGGATGCAGGCGCAGGGCGGTGCGGGCGGCCTCGTAGTGTGCCTTGATCCGGGTGGTGATCAGGAGGAACAGGCCGACGGCGACGATGGCCACCCATGCGCCCGAAGTGAACTTGCTGATGCCCGCGGTGATGAAGACCACGGCCGACAGGAGGCATCCGGTGGCGTTGAAGAGCAGGCTCTTGCGCCAGTGCCGGTTGCGCAGCCGCCACCAGTGCACGACCATCCCGGCCTGCGAGAGCGTGAACGCGAGGAAGACACCGACGGCGTAGAGCGGGATCAGGGAGGCGGTCAGGCCGTTGAAGGCGGCGAACACCAGGGCGGCGGAGAGGGAGAGGAGGAGGATTCCGTTGCTGTAGGCGAGACGGTCGCCGAGTCGCATGAAGACCCGCGGGGCATAGTCGTCGCGGGCCAGCAGGGACAGCACGCGGGGGAAGTCGTTGTACGCGGTGTTCGCGGCGAGGAGCAGTACCGCGGCGGTGGCGGTCTGGATGAAGACGTACATCCATCCGGAGCCGAAGCTGAGATGCGCGAGCTGCGACAGGGTCGTCTCTTGGCTCCTGGGTACCACACCGGTGAAGTGGATCAGGACGACGATTCCGGCGAACATGGTGATCAGGAGGGTCACCATCCAGGTCAGGGTGGTGCGGGCGTTGCGCCATTCGACGGGCTGGAACGCCGGTACCGCGTTGGAGATCGCCTCGATACCGGTCATCGCCGTGGCGCCGGAGGAGAACGCCCGCATGACCAGGAGCAGGCCGACGGATTCGGTGACGGTCAGCGGCGCGGCCGGGCGCGGCTCGAAGCCGCGGTCGGCGGCGTCCGCCAGCCCGAACGCGATCAGTGCGAACATTGCGGCGATGAAGGCATAGGTCGGGGCGGCGAACAGGGCACCGGCCTGCCGGATCCCGCGGAGATTCCCGGCGAGCAGGAGCACGATCACCCCGATGCCGATGGGCACTGTCTCCTGGGCCAGCGAGGGGACCGCTGAGGTGATCGCCGCCACCCCGGAGGCGATCGACACGGCGACGGTGAGGACATAGTCGGTCATCAGCCCGGCAGCCGCCACCAGACCGGGCACCCGGCCCAGGTTGTCACTGGCGACAATGTAGGACCCGCCGCCGTGCGGGTAGGCCCGGATCGTCTGACGGTACGACAGCCCGACCGCCAGCATCAGGAACACGATCGCGCCGGCGACCGGCAACGAGTACGACAGACCCGCCGTACCCGCCAGCACCAGGATCGCGAGCATCGCCTCGGGACCGTAGGCGACCGACGACAGGGCATCGGCGGAGAGCACCGGCAGCGCCAGCAGCTTGCGCATCCGCTCGGTCACCACGGCGGAACTCTTCAGCGCCGCCCCCACGGCAAACCTGCGGGCCCGTACGCTTGCCCGCCCCAGCCGCCCCGGCGGCGGTTCCTCCACGTCCACCTGCTCCCCCGAACGCGGCCCCAGCGCGGAGATCCGCACCACTCGGCCGAACCGGGCCGGCCTGATCTCCGCCGGGGCAGGAAACCTCCCCAGATCCGGATCCACCGGCAGCGCACGGCGCCACACCTCAGGAGCCGCCGACACCCGGCCCCACTCCCGCCCCAACCGCCGCAGCACCCGCAACTGATCCTCGCCCAGCCCGGGAGACGAGGCATCGGGCCCGGGCGGACCCGTGGCCCCTGCCCCTCGACCTCCGCGGGTATCGCTCACATCGCGCAGTGTGACCGATACCCTCATAGCGGGACAGGACCGACATGGGCGGTATTCATCAACCCGAGCACCGTTGCGGCGTCGAGAGCCGACGTCGAGCCTCTCGCTCGCTCCCTCTGCGGGCCCGGAGACCCGTGCGGTCCTCGCCGGGCCGAAGATCAGATACCAAGCCAGGGCACCCCGCAGGCCGTGGGTCGCTGGACCGGGCGCGGACGATCACGGGAACTCAGGGGAGGCCGGGCGTCCAGGACGCATGAGTGGATGCCCCGACGGAACTGTCGAGCATGACCGGTCTCAATCCTGGGCCGTGGCGTGCGGCTTCAGCGGCCTGAGCCAACGCGATGCTGCCGGCGGTTGAGGCGGATCCGCGAAGTCGTGGGAGCCGATGCCGTAGGCAGGCGATGGTGACCAGGGCCTGGTAGCGGCGGCTCGTTCGCCGTAGCGAGTGGCGAGGGCCTTTTCTGCTTCAGGCGGCGGAACGTCCGAAGCAGAGTTCCCTCGCTTGCGACAGTGTCCAGAACATGGGCGAATCGGGCGACCGCCAGCCAGCGGGGATGTCCACCGGGCGAACGCCAGCTGAGCGGCGTACCCGTACAGCGCGCGGCCGCCGGCGTGGTGGCCGTACGCGGTCGGCTGCAGTACCTGGCACCGCTTTCCCGTGGAGGAGGTCCACGCGGCGGAGCATCGTGGATCAGTTCGACCTTGGTGATGGCTCCGGACGGGGGTGTGTCTGCCCCTGGACACTCCTGGGGCGGGGGGCCATCGGCAAGTCGCGGGAGCGCCCGATGGGGGAGAAGAGGAGGATGAGCGCGGCCAGCGGCACTCCAGCCGTCGTGATCCACATGGCTGTACGGAGATCGAAGACAGTTCCCAGCCATCCGCCGAGCAGAGCGCCCAGCGGGATTGTTCCGTAGTTGAGGAAAGCCGTGCTCGTCGTGAGACGCCCAAGGAGGTCCGGCGGGCAGTAGCGCTGCTGGAAGCTCGCCTTGATGACGTTGCCGGCCACGACGCCTGCTGACACGCAGAATCCGCCCGTGGCGAAGAGAAGGAGCCCGGCTCCGGCAGAGGCGGCCGGGGTGAGCAGCGCGAAGATCGCGAATCCGAGCTCGAACAGCAGCATTGCGCGGGCGGTCCCGATCCGGTCGGCGACCCGGCGCGCGATGAACGCTCCGGCGATACCCCCCGTGCTGGCGGCTGCGATGAGTCCGCCGACCGCTCCGGGCGCCAGGCCCACGGTATGGATGAGGAAGACGACCTGGATCGACTGATAGCCCATGAGGGCCAGGTTCGAGGCAGCTCCGAAGAGCGTCAGCGTGCGGAGCCAGGGATCGCGGGCGACCAGTCGTAAGCCTTCGCCGACTTCGTCGAGCAGAGCGGTGGAGCGGACGGCCGTCCTGTCGCGGCGTGGCTCGCGCTTGCGGATGCTCGCGACGCAGAGGAGGGAGAGGAGAAATGTCGCTGCGTTGGCGAACATCGCGTTGACCGCGCCTACAGTCTGCCCGATCAGGCCGGCGGAACCGAGACCGGCGATCTGGGCGGCGGACGCACTGCCGTGCAGCTTCGCGTTGCCTTCGGGTTGGTCTTCGGGGGCCAGAATGCTGGGAAGGTAGGCGGTGTAGGCGGTCTGGAAGAACACGGCGGCAGTGCCCGTCAGCAGCGCGATGACGACCAGCAGGCCAACGTTCAGATGGCCGGTCCACGCCGCGACCGGAACCACGGAGAACAGCAGGAAAGACACCGCGGCAGCGGTCAGCATGACCGGTCTGCGGCGCACTCGGTCTACCCACGCTCCCACGGGGAGGCCGATGACCAGCCACGGCAGCCAGGCCGAGGCGCTCAGCAACCCGACCTCCCATGTGCTGGCGTGCAGGGTCGAGACGGCGATCAGGGGCATCGCCACGGCGGTGACGGAGGCGCCGAACTTCCCCGTGGTCTCTCCACACCACAGCAGACGAAAGTCCCGATGCCGACGCAGGAGACTGACACGTATTTCGTGGCTCATCCGTTTCCCCGTTCTTTGCGGGGGAACGACTGGATCTGCACGATGATCGGCAGCGCCCCAGGCGCTGCCTCTGTGCCGGGCGCGGGAGTGTGACGCGCGATCACGGCCATCAACTCGTCGTTGAACGACTTGAGCTGTTCCGGCGTCATCCGCAGGTCCCGCCAGTCGGAGATGGTGCCGGCACGCTGCCAGTCGCCGTCCCAGTTCCCACTCAGGTAGTTCGTGACCCGGCTGAAGTACTGCTGCACCAGCTCGTGCATGTAAACCGCCAGGGCGCCCCTGGTGTCGGGGTCATCGTGGAATTCGGCGCTCTCCAGGACCTTCGGTGTCCTCGACGACTCGCCACCAGCGCACCGGTTGGTATCCGCTACGACCATGACCCCGAGCTGTACTGGGACGACGCGCTCGCCCGCCACGGATACGGCCTCACCGCCATCCGCTACGTGCTCAGCGACCACGTGGCCCTCTCCTTCTGAAGTCTTAGCGTGCACCTACTGACGTATGCCCAGGGGATGGAGAGCAGCGCGCGGTCGGCCCCTTCGGCGCGCTGTGCTGCCTGTGTACGACGTTCTCCGCGCCGCCCCGCCCGGGTTCCTCGGCAGCCTCGCCGCCGGACTCCTCCTCGCCACCGGGGCCTGGACCCTCCAGAAAGCCCGCGCCCGCAGCGCCCGCCGCGCCCGCCTCTCGCCCCGGCCCGCCCGGCCGGGGCGCCGGGATCAGGAACACTCCGCCACCCGGCCGGGGCGGACGTCCCGCACTTCCGGGCACTGCTTGAGCGTGCGTGACGGTGCCATCGTCCAGGTGTACTGAGCGGGCCAGTACCCCATGCCCGCCCCGTCCTCGGCGCCCACCAGGGGGGCGGCGTCACCGGAGGCGACGACTTCATGGAGCCCGACGCTCGTTTCGAGACCGATCCTCAGCCGGTAGGTGAAGGGGCCGGGCGAACCGGTGAGGTCCACCAGGATGATCTCGCGGGCTCCTTTCAGCCGGCTCACTTTGTACTCCCGGGGCGCGTTGGGGTTCGAAAGGTATTCCTCTCCATCGACGACCGAGACGGCCTCAGGGTCGCGCCAGGAGATTCGCGAACCGCGACGCGGGAGACAGGAAAGCCTGGCGACCGGAGCGAGGGCGGGATCTCCCGGTTCGTAGGAGTCGTCCCTCTCCAGGGCCATGGACGTGATGCGAACGTCGGTGGAGAAGTTCGCGGAGATGTCGAGGGTGTGCAGCACACGCCAAGTGGGGACGGCTCCCTGGGCCAGCGCCCATCGGCGCATTTCACGGCAGTCCTTCACCTCGGCGGGAGGATCGCGCCGTGCGATCTCCTCGGAGGCCATCAGGGTCCAGCTCTCGTCCTTGCCCGTTTCGCCGAGGCGGATCCCCACGGACACCCGGGGCCTTTCTCCGGC
>NZ_JBSGUP010000050.1:0-24889 GCF_053607985.1 Streptomyces sp. NPDC055078 | reverse complement strand
GGGCGGAGCCCCTGGCCCGTTCGGCGGACACCGGCAGGGGCCGCCATGACACAGAACCGCTCCGGCAGGGTACGTACGCCTGCATGAAGCCAACCGCCACCTATCGGCTCCAGCTCCAGCCCGCGTTCCCCTTCGCCGCCGCGGCGGCGGCCGTGCCGTATCTCGCCGGGCTCGGTGTCTCGCATCTGCATCTGTCGCCGGTGCTGGAGGCCGTACCGGGGTCGGCTCATGGCTACGACGTCGTCGACCCCACCCGGGTACGGGCGGAGCTGGGCGGTGAGGAGGGGCTGCGGGCGCTCGCCGGCGCCGCGCGGGACCACGGTCTGGGGCTGGTCCTGGACATCGTGCCGAACCATATGGCCGCCGTCCCGCGCCACAACCGCGCCCTGTGGGAGGTGCTGCGCGACGGCCCGGCGTCGCCGTACGCCGCCTGGTTCGACATCGACTGGGAGGCGGGCGGCGGGCGGGTGCTGCTGCCGGTGCTCGGGGGCCGGATCGGGGACGAGATGGGGGCGCTGCGGGTCGAGGGCGGCGTACTGCGCTACGGGGAGCAGCGCTTCCCGGTGCGTGAGTCGACGGCCGGCCTGCCGCTGCCGGAGCTGCTCGACGCCCAGTGGTACCGGCTCGGCTGGTGGCGGCTCGCCCGCACCGAACTGACGTACCGGCGCTTCTTCACCGTCTCGGACCTCATCGGGGTGCGGGTGGAGGACCCGGAGGTGTTCACCGCGACCCACGCCAAGGTCGTCGAACTCGTCCGGGACGGGGTGATCGAGGGGCTGCGGATCGACCACCCGGACGGTCTCGCCGACCCCGAGGCGTATCTGCGGCGGCTCCAGGAGGCCACCGGCGGCGACTGCTGGACCGTCGTCGAGAAGGTCCTCACCGGGGACGAGCATCTGCCGCCCGGCTGGCCGGTGGACGGGACCACGGGGTACGACGCGCTGCGGCATATCGACGGCCTGTTCACGGACCCGGCGGGGGCCGCCGAACTCGTCCACCGGTACCGCGAGTTCGCGGGGGTCGCCGGGGACCGGGGCGGGCAGTGGGAGGCGACGGTGCGCCGGGCCGCCTACCGGGTCGTCACCCATGAACTGGCTTCCGAGACCGCCGCGCTCACCCGGCTCGCCGAGCGGGTGTGCACGGGCGACGCCGCCCTGCGCGACCACGCCCCCTGGGCGCTGCGGACGGCGATCCGTGAGCTGCTGGTGCGGATGCCGGTCTACCGGCCGTACCGCGTCGGCGGTGAGGAGGTACTCACCCTCCAGGCGGCGGCGGGCGCGAAGGGGATGTTCCCGGTCGCGGCGGAGAGCACGGCGGTGGACGCCGTACGGGATCTGGCGCTGGGGCGGCTGGGCGAGAGCCCCAGCCGCGACGCCTTCCGCGCCCGCTTCGCGCAGACGGCGTCCGCGCTGCGCGCCAAGGCCGTCGAGGACACCGCCTTCTACCGCTATACGCCGCTGCTCTCGGCGAACGAGATCGGCGGCGATCCCGGGCGCCCGGCGGTCGGCCCCGAGGAGTTCCACGCGTACGGCCGGCGGCTCGCGCGCGACTGGCCCACCACCGGCACCGTGCTGACCACCCATGACACCAAACGGAGTGCCGACGTCCGGGCCAGGATCGCCGTTCTGTCCGAGTGCCCCGAGCGGTGGGCCGACTTTCTGGCGCGGATCACCGAGGAGGCGGGCCGGCTGGAGGGCGGGCACGCCCCCGATCCTCAGCTGGCCTGGGTGGCGTGGCAGACGGCGGTCGGCTTCGGCTTCCCGTACGAGGAGCGGTTGCGCACCGCCCTCCTCAAGGGGGTACGGGAAGCGGCCGTGCACACCAACTGGACCGAGCCCGACCAGGCGTACGAGCGGGCCGTCACCGACTTCGTGAACGCCGGGCCCGCCGGGCCGCCGCTCTACTCGGTGTCCCGGTTCGCCCGCGAGCTGGACCCCTATGTGCGCGCCAACACCCTGGGCGCGGCCCTGCTCCACCTCACGATGCCGGGCGTCCCGGATCTCTACCAGGGCACGGAGCGCGAGTATCTGGCCCTGGTCGACCCGGACAACCGCCAGCCGTTCCACGAGGGCCCCCCGAACGAGAAGACCGCCCTCACCCGCGCCGCCCTGCGCCTGCGCCGCGACCGCCCCGAGGTCTTCGGCCCATCGGGCACCTATGTCCCGGTGCCCGCGCATGGCCCCGCCGCCGCCCACTGTGTGTCCTTCTGCCGTACGGGCGAGGTCATCGCGGCCGTCACCCGGCTGCCCCTGGGGCTTGAGCGCGCCGGCGGCTGGCGGGGGACCGAGCTGCCGCTGCCCGAGGGGGTGTGGGCGGACCTCCTGACGGCGGACCGGGAGTGGGCCGGGGGCCGCCCGGTGGCCCTGGACGAGCTTCTCGCGGACCGCCCGGTGGCGCTGCTGGGGCGGCGGATCAGCCCTGTCTGAGAGTCCCCGGACGAGGTCCACGAACGAGGGACGGGGGTCAGCGGGAGGTCAGGCGGAAGTTCATGCGGCCGAAGCCGACCATGTCGCCGTCCTGGACGGGGACGGAGCCGGTGACCCGGCGCCCGTTGACCGTGGTGCCGTTGGTGGAGCCGAGGTCGCGCAGGATCCAGACGCCGTTGTGGAGATACAGCTCGGCATGCAGCCGGGAGACGCTGTCGTGGCTCAGCCGCAGCCCATTGCCCGGGTCGCGGCCGATCCGCAGCGGACAGGGCCCGGGTTCCGGCAGCAGCAGCGGTGGGAGCTTCTCCGCGTGCCAGGCCCTGCTGAGCCGGACGAAGAAGGCGGACACCCCGCCCACGGCGCCGACCAGCCGCTTGGCGAGGCCGCTGTTCTCCGGGGTGCCGAGGTCGGCGGTGAGGGCCTTGAGGTCTTCGGGGCGACGGGCGACGAGGGCCAGTTCCATCCGGCGCAGAAAGGTGTCGTGGGACAGCTTGCCCTGAGCGGCGCCTTCTCTGAGCACACCGACGACACGGTCCCGTTCGGCGTCGGACAGCCGCGCCGGGACGGGAGAGGTGGAGTACTCGGAGGACGATGTCACCCGACGATTGTCGGGCCGAAAGGTGGGGGGTGTCCAGAAAACGGGCTGTTCTCGTCGTTCCCCGGAGGCTGTTGACCTGCACGGAAGCTCCGGCTCCGGAGCGGGCGAGGTCCCGGGACGGCCGGCGAGCGGACCGAGGGCGGCCACGGAACAGCCCGGGAGCGGTCCGGCAACAGCCCCGGAGCGGTCCGGGAACGGTCCTGGAGCGGTCCCGGAGCGGTCCCGGAGCGGTCCCGGAGCGGTCCCGGAGCGGTCCCGGAGCGGTCCCGGAGCGGTCCCACGCCGTGACCTCAATGGGCGCAAGGAGTCCCCTTCCCGGGCACGGCCTTGCCAGGATGGGAGCCGGTACCGGTCGCCGCCGACCGGCGTCCGTGCCCGTGCCCGTGCCCGTGCCCATATTCATGTCCGTGCCCGTGCCATGTACGTGTCGGTGTCGACGACGAGGGGATCGCCAGTGCTGTTCGAGGTGTGGGCGCCGCACGCCCAGGAGCGCGTCACCCTGTGGCTGGAGGGCGCCGAGCGCCCGATGGTGCGGATCCCGGAGCGGCCCGGCTGGTGGTCCGCCGACGCGGCGGCGGTCGACGGCACGCGATACGGCTTCGCGCTGGACGGCGGGCGGGTGCTGCCGGACCCGCGCTCGCGCCGCCAGCCCGACGGCCCGGACGGGCCGAGCGCGGTGGTTCTGCCGGACACCCATGTCTGGCGCCGCGACTGGCGGGGACCGGGCCTGCGGGGCGCGGTGCTGTACGAGCTGCACATCGGTACGTTCACCCCTGAGGGCACGCTCGACGCGGCGGCCGGACACCTCGGCGAACTGGCCGCGCTGGGTGTCTCCCATGTCGAACTGCTGCCGTTGTGCCCGTTCCCCGGGGTGCACGGCTGGGGCTACGAGGGCGTGTCACCGTGGGCGGTCCACGAGCCGTACGGCGGGCCGGAGGCGCTGAAGCGCTTTGTCGACACGGCTCATGACCATGGGCTCGGGGTGGTGCTGGACGTGGTCCACAATCACCTGGGCCCGTCCGGGAACCATCTGCCCGCTTTCGGGCCGTACTTCACCGACACCCACCACACCCCCTGGGGCGCCGCGGTCAATCTGGACGCCCCCGGTTCGGACGACGTACGCGCCTATCTGCTGGCCAGCGCCCTGGCCTGGCTGCGGGAGTACCGGCTCGACGGGCTGCGGCTCGACGCGGTGCACGCGCTCGCCGACACCCGGGCGCTGACGTTCCTGGAGGAGCTGTCCGCGGCCGTCGACGCGCTCGCCGCCGAGCTGGGCCGGCCGCTCTTCCTGATCGGGGAGTCGGACCGGTGCGACCCGGGGACGACGACACCGCGCGAGTCGGGCGGCACCGGTCTCCACGCCCAGTGGAACGACGACTTCCACCATGGGCTGCACACCGCCCTCACCGGCGAGTCCGCCGGGTACTACGGGGACTTCGCGCGCGCTCCACTGGCGGCCGTCGCCAAGACCCTGACGCGCGGCTTCTTCCACGACGGTACGTATTCGAGCTTCCGGGGCCGTACGCACGGCCGGGCGGTCGATGTGACATCGACCCCCGCCCACCGCTTCATCGGCTTTGCGCAGACCCATGACCAGATCGGCAACCGCGCGCTCGGCGACCGGCTCTCGGCCTCCCTCTCCCCCGGGCTGCTGGCCTGCGCGGCGGCCCTGGTGCTGACGGGCCCGTTCACCCCGATGCTGTTCATGGGTGAGGAATGGGGGGCGCGTACGCCCTGGCAGTTCTTCACCGACCACTCCGATCCGGCGCTGGCGACGGCCGTACGGGAGGGCCGGCGGCGGGAGTTCGCGGCGCACGGCTGGGCCGCCGAGGACATCCCCGACCCCCAGGACCCCGCGACCCGCGCCCGCTCCTGCCTGGACCGGGCCGAACGGGACCGCGAGCCGCACGCCCGGCTGCTGGCCTGGCACCGGGAGCTGATCGCCCTGCGCCGTACCCAGCCCGATCTGACCGACCCCGATCTCGCCGCGGTGAAGGTGGCGTACGACGAGGAGGCGCGCTGGCTGGCCGTACGGCGGGGCGATCTGCGGATCGCGGTCAACCTCTCCGAGAAGCCGGCGGAGATTCCGCTCGGCTCCGGCGGCCGGGTACTCGCGGCCTGGGAGCCGGTCCGGCCCCCGGGCGCGGACGGGGTGCTGCGGCTGGGCGCGGAGTCCTGTGTGGTGCTGGCGGAGAGGTAAGGGCTGTCCCACAGGGGGCCTGCCGGTCCCCGGAAACCGCCCGGTGGGGCCGGGCAGGACCGGGGAAGTCCCTGGTCCGCCACCCGGTGCCGACCGCATATCGGGCCGATAGTGTCGGGTGTCATGAAGCAACTCACTCTCGGCAGGACGGGACTGCGCGTCAGCGAACTGTGCCTGGGCACCATGAGTTTCGGAGACGACCAGACGGGCCACGCCGTCCTCGACGGCTTCACCGAGGCGGGCGGCACCTTCATCGACACGGCGGACATGTACGACCGCGGTGGTTCGGAGGAGATCCTCGGGCGCTGGCTCAAGGGGCGTCGCAGGGACGACCTGGTCATCGCGACAAAGGTGTGGGGGCGGATGGGGGACGCCCCCAACGAGGCCGGTCTGAGCCGCAAGCACCTCGTCGCCGCGGTGGAGGCCAGTCTGCGACGGCTGCGGACCGACTACATCGATCTGTACCAGACCCATATCTGGGACCGCGCGACGCCCGTCGAGGAGACGCTCGCGACGCTCGACACCCTGGTGAAGGCGGGCAAGGTCCGCTATGTGGGCGCGAGCAATGTGACGGCGTCCCAGTTCCAGCGCTCCCTCGATCTGGCGCGCTTCCGCGGCTGGGAGCCGTACATCTGTCTTCAGCCGCTCTACAACCTGCTGCGGCGGGAGGCGGAGTGGGAGCTGCTGCCGCTGTGCGAGGAGCAGGGCATCGGGGTGATCCCGTGGGGCCCGCTCTCGGGTGGCTGGCTCACCGGCAAGTACCACCGGGGCATGGAATCGGCCCCGGCCGGCTCCCGCGAGGCCCACTTCCAGCAGCGGTCGGGCAAGGAGGGCTGGCGGACCCGCGACACCGAGGAGACCTGGCGGGTGCTCGACGCGGTGCTGGAGGTGGCGGGCGAGACGGGCCGGGCGCCATCGCAGGTGGCCCTGCGCTGGCTGAGTGACCGGCCAGGGGTGACGGCTCCGATCATCGGGCCGCGCACGGTGGAGCAGTTGACGGACAATCTGGGTTGCCTGGGGTGGGAGCTGACACCCGGACAGTCGGAGCGGCTGACGGCGGCGAGTGCGCGGCCGGTGCCCTATCCGTATGAGATGCAGTCGCGGTTGTCCTGAGGAGTATCGGCGGGCGGGAACTTCCGTCGTGCCGCTGCGCAAGATCTTATTACGAGCGATATCGGGCCATCGCGCGAGAGCCGCACCCCGCCGGAATGCACCCTGCGCCCGCAATATTCGCACTGGTCAGCAGTGCCATTGCGCAGAGACCCCCTGCCCGGCGGGTGCGGCCCCTTTTTAGTCAGGCAAGGCAGAGCCGACGAAGCCCCTTGCCCGCGCCTCGCCCTCAGGTGTGTACTCATACACATGCCTATCGCTCAGGCGCTTTCCAGGTAATCCAGGAATAGGTACAGCCTTCGCCCCTGACGCGAAGGCGACGGCGACGGGGCTTCCACCTGGCGTACCCGGGAAATCCCCTTCATACATTGACCGTTCGCCGCGCAAGGGGAGTTCCCCATACACCGATGGCAATTCTGCGCACGAATAGCCCCATGACGCCTTCCGGCCGAGCACGGCCGGGCGGTGGATTTCTTGTGCGGGGGCTTCCTGGCACGGAAGAAGGAGGGATCGTTGAGACGTACCAAGGTGAGTGGCTTACGTGTTCCGGTTGCCGTGGCCGTCGCTTTCGCGGTGGCCTGCGGGATCGGTACGACCCAGGCGTACGCGAACGCGGCACCCCCAGGCGCGGTGAGCGGATCACCGTCCTCGGGGATAGAGCCGACCGGCGGGAAGCCGGAAGCGGGGAAGGGAGGAGAACCGGACGGACGACCGCCGGCCATTCCCGCGAAGGACCGGGCGGGGGTCCTGGGAAAGGGCTATCGGTCCTCTGCGGACCAGGCGTTCACCACATCGGGTGATGGCGCGGGCTTTCATCTCATGGTGGCCGGCGAGCGGGATGGCTACCGCTGGCGGACCGCGGCCTCGCTCCTCGAACCGGGCTTTGAGACGGACACCTGGATCGGCAACGCCTGTGTGACCGGTTCCGGCCGCTACGCGGCGGTGGCGTACGCCCCGCGTACCTTCACGAACAAGCCCGAGCTGATGGCCCGAGGCGCGTTCACCGCGGTGGTGGACCTGAGGAACGGCGAAGTACGGAAGCTGCCGTTCCAGGCCACGCTCGGCTATTTCTCGCCTGGCTGCGGCGCAGCCGAGGATGTGGTGTTCTCCCAGTTCACCGACGAGAGGACAGCCAGGAGGAACCAGACCCGGCTGGTCACGGTCGACACCCGTACGGGGACGACTCACGACGCCACCGTGGCCGGGCAGATCACCTCGGCGGTTCCGGTCGACGGCCGGATCGTCGCCGCGCATGGCCCGGCGATCGTGCGGATCAACGGGTCCACGGTGAAAAACGTGGCCCGCACCCATGCCACACCATTCCAGCTCAAGCCGGACGCCGATGGTGGTGTCACGTTCATCGACCGGCTGCCCGGCGGTGCGAAACAATCATCGGCCGATGACCGCGCCGCTGTCTCCCGGGTGGCCCCGAAGGCGCTGGGCGCGGCCAACGGCCGGGCCCGGGCCGCCAGACTCGCGGTAGGCGTCTTGTCCGGGTTCGACCTCGCGCGCACTCCCAGGGGAGTGGTGTATGTGACCGGACGAGCCGGTGGCGGCGCGACGCTGCCCGGCTCGGTGCGCAATCCGGGCGGCATCGCGAAGGATGCCCGAATATCCAGCCTGGGCGCCGCCGCGGTGACCACCGCGTGGGCGGACGGCAAGGACTCCCGGAATACACAGCGGGACGCTGCTTCCCCGCGTGCCGCCAGGATCGCGCTGAAAGCCCTGGACACCGGCAGGACAGCCGTTCTGGACGCGTTGCCCGGCGGCGCCCGTATCGGCGGCGAAGGCGCCCAGCGCACCGCGTCGGCGACCAGTCCGGCCCTGGCGGGGGCGGCCCCGTCCCGGGGCAGGGCACGGGCGTCGACGGTGGATGCCGACCGCACCTGTTCGGTTCCCCGGAACGATGTGCGGAAGCAGGCGTTCCAGCCGACTCCGCGTCAGATCGAGTGGGCGGTGAACCAGGCCATCGTCGGCAAGTTGAATCTGCATGCGAGCAGGCCCGCGAACTGGAAGAGAACGGGCATGGCCGCGTACGCCCCGCAGACGCTCTTCCCGCTCGGAACGGTGAGCGGCGGCAGTGGTCCGGACTGGCGTGTCCCGGCCCAGGTGATGCTGGGTGTCACGGCGCAGGAGTCGAATATGTGGCAGGCGACCCGGTATGCGGTTCCGGGCGTCACCGCCAATCCGCTGATCGGCAACTTCTACGGTGTCGAGTACTCGTCAGACGGCCAGCAGTCGGATCCCTGGGCGATCAACTGGGCGAAGGCGGACTGCGGATACGGAGTCACTCAGGTCACCGACGGAATGCGGCTGCCGGGTAAAGGCCAGCCGACGCTGACCCCCACTCAGCAAGAGGCCGTCGCCCTCGACTACGCGGCCAACATCGCCGCCGGTGTGAACATCCTCATCGAGAAGTGGAATCAGACGCGCGCCGACGGAATCATCGTCAATGACGGCAACCCGAAGTACATCGAGAACTGGTTCGCCGCCCTGTGGACCTACAACACGGGCTATCACCCGAGGGCCGCCGCGGGAAGCAACTCCGGAAAATGGGGCCTGGGCTGGACCAACAATCCCGCGAACCCGCTGTGGAAGGAGAATCGCGGCCCGTTCCTGGAAAGCCCTGGCGGCGGAGACGACTACAGCCATGCCGCACATCCGCAGGACTGGCCGTATCAGGAGAAGGTCATCGGCTGGGCGGCACGCCCCATCTCGGCGATGTTCAAACCCGGCGACTTCCAGGCCGGTTACCGTGGCGCATGGTGGACGACGAATGTCGACCGCACCCGGGCCAAGCCTCCGATCGGGCTGTTCTGCGACACCACCAACAGTTGCGACCCGTCGAAGATCAGCATGGACTCGTCGAACCAGACCGGCCGTGGGCCCTGCCTGTTGCCGGGTGATCCGAGCGAGTCCGATCCGCTGTATCTGAAATGCTGGTTCAATCACCCCGCCAAGTGGAAGGAGTGCGGGGCCGCCGCCACCTGTGGAAACCCGATCCACCGCTTCAACGACACCTATCCCGAGCAGCCGGACGAGAACTCCTACCCCCCGTCGTGCACCTCAGGTCTGCCCGCGGGGACGAAGGTCGTCGACGACGTCGCCGACGGTGTCGCTCCGGCCGGAGCCGACGGGCGGTGTGGCGCGGTGTCATCCGCGGGTTCCTTCGCCTTCGAGTTCGGCACACCCTCGGCCCGTATCGATCTGCACCAGATCGGCGCGGCCCACAGCAACCACTTCTGGTTCACCCACACCAACAAGACCGGGACGACGGACGCGACCCGACTGAAGGCCACGGGTACCTGGACACTGGGCACGGCGGCCCGAGGCTGGATGCGCGTCTGGGTGCATCTCCCGAACCATGGCGCCCACACCCGTCAGGCCGCGTACACGGTGGGCGGCACCGACTCCAGGAGCCCACGGCGGGTGAAACCGCAGCGGGTGCAGGAGAACAAGTGGGTCTCGATCGGCGCGTTCCAGTTCACCGGAACACCGTCGGTGTCCCTGTCGAATGTGACGGACGACGGCAAAGGCACTGAGGACGTCGCCTGGGACGCGGTCGGATTCGAGCCGATGGCCGGCAAGCCGGCCAATCAGATCGTCGCCATGGGCGACTCCTATTCCTCCGGTGAAGGCGCATCGACGAACGGCGGTGACGACTACTACGCCGAGTCCGACTACTACAACCCCCTGCAGCCGGACACGGAGAACAAATGCCATCGATCGAAGCACGCATGGTCGCGCCAGGCGAGGCTGCCGGGCTCCACGAAATCCATCGGGGAACTGGCGGATGAACGCAACATCAATATGGACTACCAGTTCATCGCCTGCTCCGGTGCCCGTCACTACAATGTCCTGCGCGACGGCCAGTACGGTGAGCTGCCCCAGATCGAGCAGGGCTATCTCGACCAGCACACGACCCTGGTTCCCCTGTCGATCGGCGGCAACGACGCCCGGTTCGCCGACATCATCCGGGAGTGCATCACGGCCCTGACCGTATGCAACAACAACTCCATCAAGGACGTGGACCCTCATGACGGGAAGGAGAACGGTCAGCAGACCGGGCCCATGGATCAGTGGGCACCGAAGTGGCTCAACGAGAAGATCCGGCCACGTCTGGTCGGTATGCTCAGCGCGATCCAGACCCGTGCGCCCTTCGCGAAGATCGTTCTCATGGGGTATCCGAGACTCCTGGAGGGCAGCGGGGGCTGTGTCACCGGCATCGGCACCGAGGAAGCCCCGTGGCTGAACCGGATGGCGGACACACTGGCCACCGAGATGCAGGGCGCGGTCAACGACGCCAGGGCTCTGTACGGCATGAACGTGTCGTTCTCCGATCCCCGCCACGACTTCGCCGGCAAGGCGATCTGCGGTAACCCGGAGACCGTGCACGGGATCGTGCTGTCGGGCCACTCGAAGGCGGACAACCGGGACTGGCAGTGGCTGCCCGGCAATGTGGCGCCGTCCATGAAGTCGTTCCACCCGAAGCCCGCGGGTGCGCGGCTGTACGCCGACGCTCTGGAGCGGACGCTCCAGGGAAGCTGATCCGGCGCACTGGCGAAAGGGGCTGAGGTCTCACCGGGCCAGGGGGTCTGAGTACCCGCGCTCAGGCCCCCTGGCGGTGCCTGCGGAAAGATGAGGGGATGACAGAAGGCAGAGTCATTCGCTGGGTGAAAGGCACCGTCGTAGCCGCGTGCGCCGCCGGTATCTGCTACTGGCTCTGGACTTCCGCCAGGGAGTGGGCCGCCCATGCGTCCGACGCCGATTCAAGCGCGTTCCTCTCCGGTGCCCTGGAGTCGGGAGTGGCGACGATCGCCGGAGTGGCGGCCATGCCGGTGCTGCTCTGGGCGGGAATGCGGGCGCTGGGCGAGCGAGGAAATCACGTGGTGATAATCGCCGGCGCGGTGATGTGGCTCTTCGTGGGGGGCCATGTGGTCGAGAACGACGTCGGTGAAGTGGGCACTGCGGCCTTCTTGGCCCTGTTCACGGTTCTCGGCGGCCTGGCGGCCCTGGCCGAGGTACCGGAGAACTGAACCAGAGAACTGAACCAGAGAACCGAATCTGAAATACCTTGTATTTCAGGGCACTTGTCGTCTTAGCTTCTACCGGGCGATCCGGAGATTCGAAGATTCGAAGATTCGGTACCTCTGGTTTCGCATCACATCGCAGACCTCCCAAACCATCAGGGGGAAAAATGAAGTACTCGACAGGAAAGTCGGTCGGAGCAATCCTGTTACTGGTCGCGTCCCTTCTCTTCATGGGCGTACCGCAGGCAGTCGCGTCATCCGCGACCACGCCTCTGCTGATCTCTCCCGAGGCGAAGTCGCCTACCCGGGCGATCGCCGCCGACGACCCGGAAGCCGCTGTCGCGGCGGCCGGTGTCTGCGGTGCGGGGTACACGCTGTACTACGCGGAACGGCTGCCGGATGAACGCCGGTTCGGAACGCTCTTCATCTACACCAAGCCCGGCGCGGGCAACGATCAGCCCGTGTGCTCCATCTTCGACAACAACATGGGCGTGGCGAAGTGGATGAAGATCAAGCTCTGCTCGAACTACATCGCGGACGGCTGCACAACAGACTCGGGCACTTTCAGCCAGTACGCGGGGCCCGTGTACCAAACCCGGGGAGGCTGTGGCAAGGTCACGGCCATCATGAAGAACTCCGCCTCTTCGTCAACAGCACTCGTTGACGCGATCCGGGGCACCACCGCCTGTTAGGGCCCACCGTGACTCGTTCAGCCTTACCGGCTCCGCGCCAGCTCATGGCGCGGAGCCGCACCTTCATCGCCACCGCGCTGATCCTCGTGACGGGAGCCGCGGCGACCGCGTGCACCAGCGGCGGCTCGCCTTCCGGTACGCCGGAGGACATCACCACGGCCCGTGCGCGCGTCACAGCCGAGCCCTCACAGTCAAGGTCGGCCGACACGCCGTCGGGGCCGGTCGGCACACCGTCAGCGACGCCTGGGACGGCGTCGTCCGGGACAACGTCGTCCGGGACGGCATCCACGGCCGGCGCACAGCCACCGCGCGCGGACAAAGGCCGGAAGGCGCCTTCGGAGCCCGCGTCGGGCGGCGGCTCCGGAGCGGAGCGGGGCGCCGCGAAGAACGATGTGACGGTCCAGCGCCTCATACCGAAGCCCGGCGGTCAGGCGCTGTGGGTTCCGGTGAGCATCCATAACCACGGCCCGGAAGCGGCCGGTTACACGGCCGTCATCCGGATCACGGGGTCCAACGGATTCACCGCCACGGTCAGGGCGACCACCGGAGCACTGCCGCCCGGCCGTACGGCATCGCAGTCCCACACGGCACAGGACTCGTCGGGCACCGCCGTGCCCAGCGACCCCGAAGCCGTCGTCATCGACGTCGTACGGACACCCGCCTGACGCCTTGGCCCGCCCGGCCGCCGTCCGAGCGCACCATGGAGCCCCGCCCCGGATGAGCGCCGGTCCGAGCAGGAGCGGGGCCCCGGCCCTGATGGAGCCGTTCACCGGACGAGCCAGGGACCGTCCGCTAGCACGGGACGGCGGATTCGCGGACGGTCGACACTCCGGGAACCGCGCGGCCGATCAAGTGAAGAAGTTCCGGTGCACCGCTGAGGCGTGGCGAAATGGATACCCATAGTGATTGTCACATCACTATGGGTGACAGGGTGCCTCTCGGGCGGCCTGTGCCACCCGATCGGTAAGTAAGGACCGGACATGAACGCACATCCCCACGGCCGAAGCCGCAGCGCCCCCGTTCTCGCGGGCCTGCTGACACTGCTGGCCGTCCTGGTGACGTGGGCGCTGCCCACGGCCGCCGCCACCGCGACGGCCCAGGAGGGCAGCCTCAAGGGCTGGGGTGCCAATGACAACTACCAGCTCGGCGGCACCCTCACCGGCGCCAAGTACAAGCCGGTGACGGTGCCCGGGCTGGCCGGAGGTTCCGTCGCGAGCCTCGCGGGCGGCTACTTCCACAGCCTGGCGCTGCTCACGAACGGCACGGTGGAGAGCTGGGGCCGCAACACCGAGGGGCAGCTCGGCATCGGCAGCACCGCGTCGCAGGACCAGCCGTCCACCGTCACCGGACTGCGCGGGGTGGTCGCCGTGGCGTCCGGCTATCAGCACAGCCTGGCGCTGCTCGCCGACGGCACCGTACGCTCCTGGGGCCGCAACACAGAGGGTCAGCTCGGCGACAACTCCCTGGCCCAGCGCAACAACCCGGTGAACGTCGCCGGTCTCACCAATGTCGAGGCCATCGCCGCCGGCGCGTTCCACAGCATCGCCGTCCTCTCCGACGGCACGGTCAAGACCTGGGGCTACAACAGCAATGGCCAGCTCGGCGACGGCACGGCCACCAACCGCACCACGCCGGTCACCGCGACGGGCCTGGCCAACGCCCGCAGTGTGTCGGGCGGCCACTACCACAGCCTGGCCCGGCTCGCGGACGGCACGGTCTGGGCCTGGGGCCGCGGCTCCGAGGGCCAGCTCGGTGACAACACCAGCACCCAGCGCCTCACCCCGGTGAAGGCCGACAACATCGCCACCGCCCGCGAGATCAGCGCCGGCGTCCACCACAGCGTCGCCCGCCTCGCCGACGGCACCGTCAAGACCTGGGGTTACAACGCCCAGGGCCAGCAGGGCGACGGCACCACCACCAACCGCCCCACCCCCATCACCCTCGACGGAGCGGCCAACATCCGGGCCATCTCGGCGGGCGGGTATCACACGCTGACGCTCGACCGCGACGGCCGGGTGAGCGCCGTGGGCTACAACAACAACGGTCAGATCGGCGACGGTACGGTCACCAACCGGACCGCGCTCTCCACGCCCGTGAACAGCCTCACCAGCGTCTCGCTGATCGCGGCGGGCGGCGAGTTCAGCCTCGCCGGATAGCCCGCGTACGCACCCACGCACACGCACACACGCACACACCACGGACAGCGCCGGTCCGGCCGCCGGGTACCAGACCGGCGTGCCGGCCCGGCCGCGCACGTCCCGGGACCGCCGCACCCGTCCGGGGACCGGCCACCGGGGTGGTCGCCGCTACTCCACCACCGTCAGCTCCCGGCCGGTGTTGTTCAGCCGGCGGCACCCGTCCCCGGTCACCGTCACGATGTCCTCGATACGGACACCGAAGCGCCCCGGCAGATAGATCCCCGGCTCCACCGAGAAGCACATGCCGGGCACCAGGGGCTGTTCCTCGCCCTCGATCATGTACGGGGGTTCATGGGTGGTGACGCCGATGCCGTGGCCGGTGCGGTGGATGAACAGATCGCCGTACCCCGCCTCCTCGATGATCTCGCGGGCCGCCCGGTCCACTTCCTGGCAGGGCACCCCGGGGCGGACCGCGTCGACTCCCGCCTGCTGGGCCTCGCGGACGACGTCGTGGATGTGCTGCTCGGCGGGGGACGGGTCGCCCACATGGACGGTGCGGGTGGTGTCGGAGCCGTAGCCGTCCTTGAGGCCGCCGAAGTCGAGAACGACCATGTCGCCGGGGACGATCGTACGGTCGCCCGCCTCGTGGTGGGGGTTGGCCCCGTTGGGGCCGGAACCGACGACGGTGAAGTCGACCTGGGAGTGGCCGAACCGCCGGAGCAGGGAGGCGAGATCGCGGGCCACCTCGGTCTCCTTCCGCCCGGCGAAGCGGAGTTGGACGATCTCCTCGTACGTGGCGTCGGCCGCCGCGCCCGCCGCCGCAAGCCGCGCCAGTTCCTGGTCGTCCTTGACCGCGCGCAGCATCGGCAGGGCCCGGGTGAGCGCGACGTAGGACGTCGAGGGCAGTGCGTGCTGGATGCCGAGCAGATGCACGGCCCAGGTGTTGTCGCTGACCGCGAAGCGGCCGGACGCGTCCAGGAGAGGCGCGGTGACCTCGTACGGGTCGGTGCCGTCGGTCCAGTCGCGCAGGGTCAGGGCGGAGGCACCGGGCGCCTTCTCCGCGTCGGCGGCCTCCAGGGTGGGGACGACGAGGACCGGGTCACGGCCCACGGCCAGTACGAGGAGGGTGAGGCGTTCGGTGGCGGCGGGCGGCTGATAGCCCGTGAGGTGGACGAGATCGGGGCCGGGGGCGACGAGGACCCCCGCGAGGCCCGCGTCGGCGGCGCTCTGCGCGGCGCGGGTCATCCGGGCCCGGTAGTCATCGGCGGTGAAGGGAGCGAGTGCGGAGGGCACGGGGCTGGAGGGCACAGGGGAGGAAGGCATGGAGGAGGAGGGCATGCGCCCATCCTGCCCCCGGCCTCCCGCCCTCGCTACCCGGGTACGGGGCGGTTCGGCGGCCCCGCGGGCCCGGCCTCCCGGGGCGTGTCGGGCCGGTCGTTGCCGAACCGCCCCGCACGGCGTCGACCCGTCTCCATCGGTCGCGGTTGCGGCCCGTCCTCCCCCATGCCGGTCAGCGCCGGTCGCCGCCGGACCGCCCGGACGGCCCAAATCGGTCCCGGTCGGTCCCGGTCGGTCCCGGTCGGTCCCGGTCGGTCCCGCCACAGCTCCAGGGCGTGCGCGTCGACGAGCGCGCCGATCCGGGCGAGGGCCGCGCCGGCCGGCAGCGGATCGAGGCGGCGGCCGTCCCGCAGCCGCAGCGCGAGCAGGTCGTCGGCCGCCTCCCGGGCTCCGATCACCGCCTGGTAGGGGACCAGCCGGGCGGCCCGGACGCGGGCACCCAGGCTGCCGCGCCCGGGTCCGACGAGGTCGGCCCGCAGTCCGGTGGCGGCGCAGCGGCGGGCGACGGCTTCGGCGTTCGGGAGTTCCGCGTCCGAGACCGGGAGGATCACCAGTTGGGTGGGGGCGAGCCAGGCGGGGAAGGCGCCGCCGTGCCGCTCGATGAGATGGGCGACCGCCCGCTCGACGCTGCCGATGATGCTGCGGTGGATCATGACCGGCCGGTGCCGGGCGCCGTCCGCGCCGATGTAGTGCAGATCGAACCGCTCCGGCTGGTGGAAGTCGACCTGAACGGTCGACAGGGTGGACTCCCGCCCCGCTTCGTCGGTGACCTGGACATCGATCTTGGGACCGTAGAACGCGGCCTCGCCCTCGGCCTCCTCGTATGCCAGTCCGGAGCGGTCCAGGACCTCGGTCAGCAGGGCGGTGGACCGCCGCCACAGCCCGGGGGCTGCGACATACTTCCCGCCGGGGCCCGGCAGCGAGAGCCGGTAGCGGGCGGGGGCGATACCGAGAGCCTCGTACGCCCGGCGGATCATCTCCAGGGCGGCCGACGCCTCATCGGCGACCTGGTCCGGGGTGCAGAAGACATGCGCGTCGTTGAGCTGGATGGCCCGGACGCGGGTCAGTCCGCCGAGTACGCCGGAGAGTTCGGCGCGGTACATGCCGCCCAGCTCGGCCATCCGCAGCGGCAGCTCGCGGTAGCTGTGGGCACGGGAGCGGTAGATCACCGCGTGGTGGGGGCAGAGGCTCGGCCGCAGGACGACCTGCTCGCCACCGAGATCCATCGGGGGAAACATGTCGTCGCTGTAGTGCGACCAGTGGCCGGAAAGCTCGTACAGCTCCCGCTTGCCGAGCACCGGCGAGTACACATGCCGGTAGCCGGCCTTCCGTTCGGCGTCGCGGATGTACTCCTCCAGGGTGTGCCGTACGGTCGCGCCGTCCGGCAGCCAGTAGGGCAGCCCCGCGCCGATCAGCGGGTCGGTGCCGAACAGTTCCAGCTCGCGGCCGATTCTGCGGTGGTCGTGCGCGGTGAGCACGTGGTCCACGGAGTTCATGGCGGTCTCCTCAGGGAATCCGGTCGAGTGACCCCACGGCGAAGCCCCGGGGCACTGGCCCCGGGGCTTGGATCGCTGCGTCTGTCAGCGCGCCGGGACGGTGTCCGGCGTCGTCGTCGCAGCAGCGCGCTTCATGCTCCCGACGCTAGCAGAACCGGACCGGCCTGTGCCTGCACCTGTGCCTGCACCTGTGCCTGCGGAACCGGACCCACGGGCGCCGCCGTCCGCGCGGCTCAGTTCTCGTCCTGGGCCACCAGGCGCTCCAGCAGCTCCTGGAAGTCCTCCCCCACCACGATCCGCAGCCCTTCCCCGTCCTCGTCACGGTCGCTGAGCTGGGTCAGGGTGCCGTCGCGCCACCAGTAGACGTACGGGCTGATCGCGCCGGGGGTGTCGGCGTAACCGGCCGCCGCGAACGACGTCATGGCGTTGAGCGCGGGGATCACTCCGGTGTCCCGGATGACATGGAACGCGAGCTGGTGCCGGAAGGGCATCGCCACCAGCGCGCCGTCCGGGGTGAGCTGCTGTCCGGTGGCCTCCCGTACGACGCTCTCCAGCGCGAGGACGCGGCTCGCGGTGTAGAAGGAGTCGCCGAGGACGACCTCGAACCGCATTCCGTCGTCGCCCTTGACGGTCTCATGGCCCTCGATGGGCAGGCCGCGGAGGTTGTAGAGCGCCTGTTCCCGCAGATACGCGAGATCGCCGAGCGGTTCGAGGGCATCGTCGGTGAGCATCATGACGCTCTCGGGGAGGTCGAGGGCGATGATCTCGTGCAGCCCAGGCGCGAGGGCGCGGGCATAGCCGAAGTTGTCGGGGTCGAAGCCCTCGGAGCCGATGACGCGGGGGTAGAGCTGGGCCCGGATCTGCTCGGTGGGCAGGGTGTCGAGCGCGGAGGGCGCGTCCATGGTGCGCAGCACCATGCCGACGTGGCGGTGGACCAGTTCGGACCAGGCGCGCGGGCCCCGGTCGTCGTTGTGGAGGACGGCGGCGAGGTTGGCGAGGCCGAACTGGCGGCCCGCGCTGTCGGAGACCACATCGGCGTAGACACTCACCTCCAGGCCGCGCTCGGCGAACGCCTCCCGCACCTGGGCGCGGAAGCGGGCGCCCTCGTCGGCCGAGAAGAAGGTGAACTCCGGGTCCCGGGGTGCATCGCGCCCGTCGCGCTTCGGCCCTCGCCGGAACAACCCCACGTCATCCGCCTCTCGTTCGTCTGTCTGACCGAGCGTGTGTCCGTGTGCCCGGGCTTCGAGCGTACCCATCCTGGTCGTCACACCCGCCCGGAGTCGTTTCAGGACATCGGTACGACCAGATCGGCGCGGGCCCTGCCCCGGGCGACCAGCCGGGCGTTGGACTCGTCGGAGTCCCGTACCCAGCGCTCGGCGTACGGCCGCTCCTTGCCGAAGCGGACATGCCGGTCGACCAGGCGTCGTACGCGTACCTCGGGATCGAGTTCCAGAAACCAGATCTCGTCGAGCAGCGGGCGGACGCGGGCCCAGGGGCCGCCGTCGTGGAGGAGGTAGTTCCCCTCGGTGACGACGAGGGGCGTCCGGGACGATACGGGGATGCTGCCGGCGATCGGCTCCTCCAGGGCGCGGTCGAAGGCGGGCGCGTAGACGGTGGTCTCGGGGGTCTCAGGGGCGGTGGTCTCGGGGGCGGTGGACTCGGGGGCGGGTGCGCGCAGCCGGGTGAGCAGGGCCGCGTAGCCGTCCGCGTCGAAGGTGTCGGGCGCGCCCTTGCGGCCCGCGCGGCCGAGGCGTTCCAGCTCCGTACGGGCGAGGTGGAAGCCGTCCATGGGGACGAGGACGGCGAGGTCACCGAGGGCGTCGACGAGCCGGGCCGCGAAGGTGGACTTGCCCGCGCCGGGCGCTCCGGCGATCCCCAGGACCCGGCGGCGGCCGGGGACGGCGAGGGCCCTGGCGCGGTCGAGAAGGTGGGGCGGGAACGTCTGCACAGCGATATTGTCGCACGGCGGTCATACGTATAACGTGAGCCGTATGCCCACTGTCGCCCTGGTCACCCTCGTCGTCCGCGACTACGACGAGGCCATCGCCTTCTACACCGGCCCCCTCGGTTTCGACCTGGTCGAGGACACCGATCGCGGGGTGGGCGACGGCTCCCGCTGGGTGGTGGTCCGCCCGCCCGGGGCCGGTGCGGGCACGGGCCTGCTGCTGGCCCGCGCCGCCGACGACGCCCAGCGCGCGAGCGTCGGCGCGCAGACGGGTGGACGGGTCGCGTTCTTCCTGCACACCGACGACTTCGCCCGCGACCATGCCCGGCTGACGGCGGCGGGCGTCCGTTTCGTCCGGGAACCGAAGCGGGAGCCGTACGGCCGGGTCGCGGTCTTCGCGGATCTGTACGGGAACCTCTGGGACCTGATCGAGCCCGGGTAGCCGCCGCACCGCCTCCCGCCGGCCCTCCATCGGCGGAAAGGGGCTACGCGTCCCGCCGCCGCAGCAGCGCTCCCCCGAGCAGCACCGCCCCCGCCGCGTACGCCGCGAGAACGCCGAGGCCCGGCCAGGGGGCGATCGGCAGCCGGCCGAGATCCGTCGTCGCCTGGATCGCGAGCCCGGCCGACGACGGGCCCAGGCTGCGCACCTGTTCCTGCCAGTCGGGGTCCGACACCAGCTGGCCGAGCAGCGGGAACCCGTACAGCAGGGTCAGTACGAGGGTGACGGCCGCCGCCGTTTCGCGTACCAGGGTGGCCGCGCCGAGGGCGAGCAGGGCGATGAGGACGAGATACAGGACGCTCCCGAACCCGGCGCGCAGCACTTCGCCGTCCCCCAGCGCGTACGGGGTGAAGCCGCTGCCGGGCAGCAGGGCCCGGCCCGCCAGCAGGGAGCCGAGCACGCCCAGCGAACCCGCGAGGGCCACCACCGCGGACAGGACGGCGGCCTTGGCGGCGAGGAGCCGTGTCCGGCGCGGGAGTGCGGTCAGGGTCGTACGGATGGTGCCGGTGCCGTACTCCGCGCTGATCGCCAGGACCGCCACGACGACCACCGCGGCCTGCCCCGCCCACACCCCGGTCAGGCTCTGCCGGACGATGTCCTCGTGGCAGCCGCCCCGCTCCGGGCAGTTCGCGGTGGACAGGGAACCCGCGGCGGCGGCACTCACCGCCACCGTGACGACGACGACGGCGAGCAGCAGCCACCAGGTGCTGGGCAGCGTGCGGAGTTTGGTCCACTCGGCGTGCAGGGCGGCGGCCGTCCCGTCGCGAGCCTCGCCACGCATTCCTTTTGTTCGTCTCGTTCCTCTCATTTCTCGTTTTCGGCTCATACGTCGTTCCTCCGCAGCCGCCGGACAGCGAGGGCGAGGACGACGGCGGCGTACGCGCACAGGGTGGCGAATCCGGCCCACGCCCCCTGCGGATAGCAGCCGTCCTCGGGCAGGCAGATGTCCGTGACCTGCTCGTACCGCGGGCCGGTCTCCTGGACGGCGAACCCGGCCGCGGGCGTGAGCCGTTGCAGCCACTGCGCGAGGGGCAGCGGCAGCGACCCGATGAGGATCAGCGGCAGGACCATGCCCACGACCACGACGGTGATCGCGGCCGCGGTGTGCCGCAGCAGCGCTCCGACGCCGAGGGCGAGGACGGCGGTGAGGGCGAACACGGCGGCGGTTCCGGCCACGGCGAGCAGTACCGGACCGTCCGTCAGGGACGTATCCGGGGCCAGGGGTGGCCGGAAACCGTTGTCCCGCATGATCGGCGTGGCCACGGCGTAGGCCACCGCGGTCGCGACGAGCCCGACGGCGAAGGACACTCCCCCGAGGACGGTGGCCTTCGCGAGGAGGACCCGGCCCCGGCGCGAGGACGCGGTCAGGGTCGTACGGATCATTCCCCGGCGGTACTCCGCGGTGATGAACAGCGCGCCGAGCGCCGCGACGAGGATCAGACCGAGCTGGCTGCCGGAGAAGCTCTGGGCCGCCGAGTCGCCCGGCCCGGGCGCGGGGCCGATGTCGCCGGAGCCGGTGACGGTGAACGTGTCACCGCTCCGCTTCACCCCGCCGGCGTCCTCCCGCTGCCCGCCCGGCGGGCCCAGGTCCCCCGTCCCGGCGCCGACGCCCGTGTCCTGCCACGCCCCGCCCGCCGCGCCCGTGAGCACGACGCCGTCGAACACGGCGGTGGCCCGGGTGGCGCGCGTCGTCACGGACGACGAACCGAAGTCGCGCTGCACGCGGGGGGCGTTGGGCGACGCCACGAACAGCCCGGCCTCGACGGTCTTCGGCAGCCGGTCGAGCCGTACGGTGCCGATGGCCTGCCACCGGCTGCCGTCGGCGGACTGGTACCCGGTCAGGGTGGACCCGGCGCGAACGAGCCGCAGCCAGCGCGGGGCCGAGGAGGGGGTGGCGCTGCCCGCGGTGTCCCGGGTGAACCGGCTCTGGAGCCGGACACCATGGTCCTTGGTCATCATCACGGCGGCGTACGGGGATCCCGCCCTGGTGCTGTCTTTGACCAGCACCCCGGCCTTGGCCCACTCGGGAATGTCCCGGCCCGATGGATCACCGGTCAGCCCGGAGACCCGGGCGGTGATGCTGCCGTCCCCCTGGAGCGTACGGTGCGCGAACCGGAAGGAGTCCTCCACGATCAGGCCGTCCGGGCCCACCGGGGGGCCGCCCTCCCCGCCCCCGCCGGCCGAGGAGCCGGACGCGGAGAGCACGGAGACGAGAACGGTCACCGCCACGGTGGCGAGCAGGGTGAGCGACCAGCGGCCGACGGTGCGCAGC
Organism: Streptomyces sp. NPDC055078; assembly: GCF_053607985.1. Lineage (NCBI taxonomy): Bacteria > Bacillati > Actinomycetota > Actinomycetes > Kitasatosporales > Streptomycetaceae > Streptomyces > Streptomyces sp. NPDC055078. The sequence continues at coordinate 3,145 of NZ_JBSGUP010000050.1, read as the reverse complement.
TTGGTCCACTCGGCGCGCAGGAGCTGCCGGAAGCCGTCCCGAGCGGACGTGACCGTCGAGCGGTAGGGGGTCACGGCCGTCATGAGTCCTCCCGCGCCGGCTCGGCCGCGTACTCGACGGCGTCGCCGGTCAGCTCCATGTACGCCTCTTCGAGGGTGGCCCGGTGCGCGGAGACCTCGGAGAACGGCACTCCGGCGCCGCCGAGCAGTTCCACCACGCGGGCGGCGGACGGCCCCGAGACGGTCAGCGTCTCCCGCCCGGTCGCCGCGACGGTCGCGCCCGCGCCGGCCAGGACGGTCATGGCCTGCGAGCGGGCGGTGGTGCGCAGGGTGATCCGGTCGCCGGACGCCGCGTCGAGGAGTTCGCGCACGCCCATGTCGGCGATGACCCGGCCGCGCCCGATGACGATCACATGGTCGGCGCTGTCCTCCAACTCGCCCATCAGATGGCTGGAGACGAGAACGGACCGCCCTTCCGAGGCGAGCGCCCGCAGAAAGCCGCGTATCCACCGGATGCCCTCGGGATCGAGGCCGTTGACGGGTTCGTCGAAGAGCAGCACGGGCGGATCGCCGAGCAGCGCGGCGGCGATCCCGAGCCGTTGGCGCATCCCGAGCGAGTAGCCGCCGGCCCGGCGGCGGGCGGCGGTGGTGAGGCCGACCTGCTCCAGTACCTCGTCGACCCGCCGTACGGGCAGCCGGTGCGAGTGCGCGAGCCACAGCAGATGGTCCCGGCCGCGCCGGGCGGGGTGGACGGCGCCCGCGTCCAGCAGCGAGCCGACCCGGGTGAGGGGGGCGCGCAGCTCCCGGTAGGGGCGTCCGCCGATCAGGGCCGTCCCCGCGTCGGGGGCGTCCAGGCCGAGGATGACGCGCAGGGTGGTGGACTTGCCTGCGCCGTTGGGTCCGATGAATCCGGTGACCCGGCCCGGCGGCACGGTGAAGGACAGTCCGTCCACCGCGGTGACAGGGCCGAACCGCTTGCGCAGTCCCCGTACTTCGATGGTCGCTTCGGTGGCTGGTTCCATACGGAGGGAGGCTAGGCGGGCGCCCGGCCCGGGTCGTCACGCGCGGGAGCGGTCCCGGCCGGGGGACGCGTATCCCTCGCGCGGGGGACTTCACCGGCCGGCCGGTCCCGGACAATGGGCGGATGAGTACCGCCAGGGACCACCCAAGAAACCGGTGGGAGCCCGGGAGGATCGTCCGCGCGCCGGAGAGCGCGGTGGCGGCCGGGGCGCTGCTCGGGCTGTCGGCCGCTGTTGAGGTGATCGTGCGCCGGGACGGCACGGGCGGCGGTACGGGCATGTCGCTGACCCTGCTGCTGTGTCTGTGCGGCACGGTCCCGGTCGCGCTGCTGCGGGTCCGTCCGCTGTCCGCCGCGGTGCTCGTCACCGCGGCGGCTCTGCTCTCGCTCGTCCTGTTCCGGACGCTCACGGCGGCGGGTGTGGTGGCGCTGGGGACGGCGCTCCTTCCGCTGCCGCGCCATGGGCCGCGACCGGCGGCGGCTCTGCTGGCACTGCCCTTCACCGCGTACGCGATCGCCGCGCCATCGGCGGCTTGGCTGGGCACGGGCGACCGGCTCCTCGCGGTGGTGTCGGCCGCGGTGACCGCCGCCGCCGCGGGTACGGGTCTGGCCCGCCGGGCCCGCTCCGACGCGCTGGCCCACAGCGCCACCGAGCGGGCCGTGGCCGACACCCTGCTGGAGCATGTGGCCCGCGGTGAGCGGGCCCGTATCGCCCGGGAGCTGCACGATGTCGTCGCCCACCACATCTCCATGATCGCGGTACAGGCGGAGACCGCGCGACTGACCACGGCCGGACTGCCGGACCAGGGCGCCGAGCGGCTGCTGGCCATCGGGGACACCGCACGGGCCGCCCTGACGGAGATGCGGCGGCTGCTCGGCGTTCTGCGCGAGGACGCCGGTGGCAGTGAGGGCCGCCGCCCCCAGCCGGGGCTTCAGCAGCTCAACGAACTGGTCGACGAGGCCAGGGACATCGCCGCGTCGGCGGTCCGGCTCATCGTCAGCGGCGCCGTGCGCCCCCTCGACCCGGGCATCGAACTCACCGCGTACCGTCTGGTCCAGGAGGGGCTCACCAACGCCCGGCGGCACGCGCCCGGGGCCGCGGTGGACATCCGGCTCCACTACCGGCCGGACGCCCTGCGGCTGTGGATCCGGGACAACGGGCCCGGCCCCGCCCGCTCCCCCGGGGACGGCGGGCACGGTCTGGTGGGTATGCGGGAGCGCGCGGCCATGGTGGGCGGGACGCTGTGCACGGGACCGGCGCGCGGCGGCGGCTTTCTGGTCGAGGCGTCGCTGCCCACGGCGGCCGGGGCGGGGGCGTCATGACCAGCGCCCCGGTCGGGCTGGTGGTCGTCGACGACCACGAGGTCGTACGTGCCGGATTCGCCGGGCTGCTGGCCACCCAGCCGGACTTCACCGTCCTCGGCACGGCCGTCGACGGCGCGGAGGCGGTCCGGCTCTGCCGGGAACGGCGGCCCGACGTGGTCCTCATGGATGTCCGGATGCCGGTGATGGACGGCATCGAGGCGACCGCCCGGATCACGGCCGAGCTGCCCGGGGCACGGATCCTCATCCTGACCACCTTCGATCTGGACGAGCATGTGTACGACGCGCTGGGCGCGGGCGCGAGCGGCTTTCTGCTCAAGGACGTCACCGCCGAGCGGCTCTTCGACGCGGTACGGGTGATCGCGGCGGGCGAGGCTCTGCTCGCCCCGACGGTCACCCGCCGGCTCATCTCCGCCTTCGCCCGGCAGCGCCCGGCCCCGGCCGCCGCCTTCCCCGTCTCCCTCGGGGCGCTGACGCCCCGGGAGACGGAGGTGCTCCGGCTGATCGCGGAGGGACTTTCCAATCCGGAGATCGCCAGGCGGCTGCATGTCGGCGAGGAGACGGTGAAGACGCACGTCAGCCGGGTCCTGACGAAGCTGGGCCTGCGGGACCGGACCCAGGCGGTGGTGATGGCGTACGAGTCGGGCCTGATCCGCGCGGGGTCCCGTCCACCCGGGCCGCGCTGAGGCTCCCGCGCCCCCGGGGCTCCGCCCCGGACCCCGCGCCTCAATCGCCGGCGGGGCTTGTTTCACGGCCCCGGCCACGGAAGCTTCCCCGTCCGGGGCCTTGAACGACATGGGTGCGC